>CAYGRH010000045.1:0-14519 GCA_964352165.1 uncultured Hyphomicrobiaceae bacterium
CTGAAACGACGATATCGTCACCGGCATCGATCTCGCCCGAGATCTCCGTCCACGGCCCCGCCGTGAGGCCGGTCTTGACGGCTCTCGGTTCAAAGCGCCCTCCGCCCAATGAGGCGACAACGTATCTGGCACCGCCACTCTTTAAGATCGCTTCGGTCGGTACAGCCAGCCGCTGCTCTGTCCCCACCTCAAAAGCGACATCAGCGTAAGCACCAGGCCTGAGCTGCCCGTCGCCATTGTCCATCACAAGCCGCACCTGACCGGTCCGTGTTTTCGGATCAACCGTCGGGTACACGTACTCGACCTTGGCGAACAGTTCGCGGCCGGGAATGTTCGGGAAAGTGACGCGTGCGGGCGTACCCGGCTTTATGAATGTGAGATCTTTTTCAGCGACAGAGACCATCAGCCAGACCTGTGAATAGTTCTGGATACGGGTCAGCATCGTGCCACGCTTGACGTAGCTTCCGGGGCGAAGGTCGATCATGGCGACCGTACCGTCGATCTCAGCATAGAACGGAACGAACTCCATGATGTCACCGGTCCGTTCGAGTTTTTCGATTACGGGTTGCTGCATTCCGAACGCGCGCAACCGCGTCTTGATGGAATCGATCCGGCTCTTGTCGCGAGTCTTGAACGTGTCGAGATAGTCCCGCTGCGACACGATGAATTCCGGTGCGTACATCGTGAAGAGAAGATCTCCTGTTTTCACTTCATCGCCCACGGCGCGAATTCGCAGTTCTTCGATCCAGGCTTCGGTACGCGCCGTCATTTCGGTCTGCATCCGCTCGTTTTCGGCAACGAGACCGTAACTGCGGATGATCCGGCCGAAGTTCGATTGCTCGGCCTTCGCGATGCGCACACCCATGGTCTGAAGCGTTTCGGGGGCGACTGTGATCGCGGTGCGCTGCTGGCCCGTGGCAGAACCGCTCTCGCCGCTACCGGTTTCGAGCTTGACGAGATCCATGCCGCAGATCGGACATGTGCCGAAATCGTTGGCGATGTAATGGGGGTGCATCGGGCAGGTCCATTTGGTCTCGCCCTTTTCTGCTTCCGCCGCAAACGCGCGCGATACCATGATCCCTTCAAGGTAGCGCCCGCCAGTAAACAGTGACGCATTCTCAGGTTCATCGCCGCCGGTCATCTTCGGCGCGATCGGGCCTAAAATGAGCGCTCCTGCAAGCATCGACACCGCCAACAAGGGCCGGCGAAGTTGATTGCGATTGCCCCCGCTCGCGGTTCTTTGCCGGGTGCTTTGATGCTGACATTCACGATGTTTGCAGCGATCAGTTTGCATATCTTCTTGCCTCATGATCGACCGTTCCCGTGTGCTTTTCGGCGCCGGCGGATCGATGCTTCAGGTGGGACGGGGCAGCGTTGCCTTACGCTTCTAGCCGCGCTTCGTTTTGGCGGACTTGGCGCTTTCACCAGCCAGCTCCGCGATGATCGGACAGTCCGGCTCTTCATCGCCGGCGCACTGTTGGGCAAGGCGCTCCAGGGTCTCAGCCAGCGCCTGTATCTCAGCGGCCCTGTGCTTGAGTTCAGCCAGGTGATGAAGGGCGAGCGATTTGACGTCCGCGCTCAGCCGGTGCTCGTCCGAATAAAGGCCGAGCAATTTCCGGCAGTCCTCAAGCGGGAAACCGAAGTCACGCGCGCGCTTGAGAAAAGCGAGCCGTTCAATATGGGCATCAGAATAGTCTCGGTAGCCATTCGGCTGCCGGTCCGCCACCACGAGACCGATGTCTTCGTAGTATCGGATCGTCTTGACCGGCAGACCGGTGCGGCTCGATGCATCGCCGATTGTCATTGGATTGCTCCTCCATCGCGCATGTCCCAAACGGGGTGTTGCTGCGTCCGGGGCGCGCACAGTCGCGCGCACGCGGATTGGCCGACAGGTGCCGCCTATCGGCGGTGCCTGCTGGAGGAAGACTCAAATTCTGAAGCGTGCCGTCTGGAGAAGTAGGCGTTTGCGGAAGCTGTTGCCGGCTAGATGATCCGGCCTTCGCGGCGGGCCACGTGCAGACCGGCAAAGTGATGCCAGGATATGGCAGGTAGCGCTGTCGGCAATTTGATCCAACGGAAACGGATATAGGGCCACCGGTTCGGGGGCGGCGGTTTGCGTCAATTGTGCAGTGATATAATGGTCCGGGTATGCGTCGAGGCAGACCATCAGACAGCTTGGCTGATCAAGGTCCACCTTGGCTGTCTCAGTGTGAAGGCCAACGTGCTCGCTGTGCCCACCATGCCCATCGTGCTCAACGCGCTTATCAGGCCCGTGAGCACCGTGCATGCCTGCCGGCATAACGGCTGTCTGGCTGTGGATCGTGGCGGGTCTCGTTGATGAACCGTCCACCCACGCACGCGCCGACTGCAGGCCGCTTGTCCAGACAAGCACGAGGGCCAACGTTACCGACAGACATGTGCGTAGCCGCAAAGGCATCATAAAATCCGCAGGTCCTAATTCAATCGACGCCACCATCCTGAAGGTTACACCCCGGGGAAGGTCAAGCCCTAATATCTCATCACCCGCAGAAATCGAGCTTAGAGCGCAAGTTCTCAAGAAATCATGTGATTGCGGAGCGATTGCAGGCAAGCCGCTGCGGGGCCGGTGAATCGAAGCCCACAGCCCCGCCTCGGACAAGTAACGGCGGGCTGCCATCCGCGCCTCCTCCACCGACACAACGCCAAAGCGGCGACATCATTTCGTTAATTTCTCAATCGCCGGAATGTAGTCAGCGGCTTCAAGGTTTCCGCCCGATTTCGCCTTCTTGAGCCATTCCAATGCCTCGGCCTTTTGCTCAGGGCTCGACGTTTCCAATCCCGCCCCTTTATTGGTCGCAACCATGACGCCGTATGAGAATTGCGCATCCGAAAAATCCTGCTCGGCAGACTTCTTCAGCCAACTGGCAGCCAGGTCGATATCCCGGCCGAGCACGTGACCGGTTTCGTACGCCATGCCCAGTTCGAATTGAGCGCGCGCATCGCCAAGCTCTGCGGCCTGCCTGACGTAGTCCAACGCCTGCTTCTGGTCCTCAGACACGCCCTGTCCCTGCTGGAACAGGTTCGCAAGATTGATCAGAGCCGTCGTATTCCCTTTGGCTGCAAGGCCCTCCCAGATGGCTTTGGCTTCGTCATACCGGCCCATCTTGTAGACAGCGTAGGCCTCAAGGTTCGTCACCGCTTCACGCGCCAGGTCCCTCTCTTTCGCCACCAATGGAACAGGCACAAAAACCAGGCCCGTTGCGACCAGCAGCCCAACAAGCCCACTCAATGGTGTCCCAGCAAAAAGCTTTGCGATTCCAAGCATTGTTGTCTCCCCAACATTTCGGCGCGAATTCCATAAAGACTAAACCATAACAATCCGGCACGCAGCATCACCCAAATGAAACTTGCAGCCTCGCGAATTGCGCAAAATTCCAGATTACAACTCCCAACGTTCCACTAAGAGACGCCGGCCAGGACTTTCGAAACGAACGCTTCACCTGACTGCAAGCCTTCAGCAGTAGTATCGCAAGCTCAAATCCTTTTCTACGCAAGACCTACAAACCCGGGGCTAATGATGGTCAGCGACAATCCGATTCTCTTCGTGCAACAGCAGATCTTCGATCTCGATGAGTTCAAGAACCGCAAGATCGATCGCAATGGGGCACTATCGACGTTCTGGCGCAAGGCCGTCGGAGCCTTCAGGCTGATTGAGCAGGAACGCGAAATCCTGCTGTTCGCCGTCGGTCAATGGGCAGTGATCGTCATCGCCTACATGGCTTGGACGCTGATCATCGGTGCAATTCCCGACGACGTGTGGAAGGCTGCCTCAGAAGATGCCGCCCGCGGGACGGCGACGACCTGGATAGCCAACACTGTTTTCGTGATCTGGTCCTTCTTCATCGTCGGCATCGCCGCCCTCCCCATCGGAGTGCTGAGCGCCTGCATGGGCGCGTCGCACATGCTCAGGCGATCAGGCCGAGAATCCACGATCGATTCATGTCTGGAAATGGCCGCCCCCAACGCATACCGGCTGTGGACCTTCTACTGGATCGATGGCTGGATCACCGTCAACCGTATCTTCGACCGGCTGCCGCGCAAGAACGACTACCGGACGCCGGCTCAAAAGGCGCTCGAGGAAGCGCTTTATTACGCCTGGAAGGTGGGCACGGCGGGCGTGCTGCCCGGTCTTATCCTCGGCAAGACGCTGGTCGGTTCGGGGAAATCGTCGATCGGCTTCGTGCGCCACAAGTTCCGTGACATCGCTATGCTGCGCGCGGGCTATTCCGCACTGTGCTGGGTGTTCGGAATCGCAGCCTACTTCGGCGCAGTGTTCTTTGCCCCCCTCTTGAGCAACATGAGCGGGGCGAGCTTCTCCGGCGGCTTCATGGGCTTTCTGCAGGCCGCAGGCTTGCCCATCGGCATCGCGCTGGTGTTCGTGGTGACGGTCCTGCGCCCGATCTACGTGATCGCCGTGTCTGACCTTTACATGGACTATCTGGAGGAAACGGGCCAACGCATCGAGCTGGAGCAACGCCCCTCGCAGATCGGCGACGCGATCCTCATTTGGTGCCTGCTGGCATCGGCAGTGATCTTCCTGTTTGTTTTCCGTGACCAACTCGGGATCATCGCACTGATGTCGCGTGACTCAGGCTGAACATCCAGTGTTGGCCCCGGGGGACCGCTTCGCTCAACCAGCGCAGCCACATGCGGGGTTCGCCGGGAAATCACCGATCACGAGATATCGCCTGATAAGCAACAACGCCCTCGAAGTTCACAACAAGGCGTCATCTGGCGTATCGCCGCGGATCGACTTCGCACGCCCATCCCGCAACTGCATGACGCTGGCGAGATCCTTGCGCAGCCGGTCGAGGTCGTATTCGGCGCGGTCCAGCAGCGTGCCGATGGAGGCCGCATCGCTTTCCAATGTCTCCGCACTGCCAAACTGGTCTTTAAGCCAGCGGCTGACGCGCTCGAATTGCACAGCTTTTTCCATGACCCTCTCCCAATGACGAAGTTGCAAGCGTAAAGCGAGTCGCCACCCCCGGAGCCGGTTACCCCCAACTCATTGCCCCGATGAAACGGCTCAGACAGAAAAAAGCCCGCGGCGGTTTCCCGCCGCGGGCTTTCATGCGGTCAATAAAGCGGTGTCTCTTATTCAGCAGCTGAGCGGATGGTCAACGTGTCGTCCGCGTTGAAGAGGCTCATCATCGGCTCATCAAGCAGAATGACCTCATCGTATTTGCCGTAACCGTTGAAGTGACCGGCCATGGCACGCCCGTATGCTCCGATGTTGCCGATTTCGATGTAATCGCCCTCTTTGAGGTCCGCGGAAAGTTCAAACGGACCCGGCATGTGATCGATGGAATCGCACGTCGGTCCCCACAGATCAAAATTCGCCTTGGGACCGGCTGTTTCGCCTTCGGCAAGCACCTTGCGAGCGGGATAGACAAAGCCGAGGTGGGCTGCATCAAACAGCGTGCCATACCCGCCGTCATTGATGAACAGAGAGTTGCCCCGCCGCGCATCGACGCGAACGATAAGGCTTTCAGCTTCCGCAACAAGCGCGCGGCCGGGCTCACACATCAACCGCACGCTTTCGCGCACCGGCAACAATTCCACGCCCTCGTTGATGGCGTCCATAAAGGTGCCGAGTTCCGCAGGCTCGCTGTTGGGATAACGCGCCGGAAAACCGCCACCGACGTCAATCCGGTCCACGACGACACCGGCATCGCGGATCAGACCGCGCACCATCTGCAATGCAGAAACGAAGGCATCGGCCTGCGTCGTCTGCGAGCCGACGTGAAACGCAATCCCCAATTCCTGCGCTACCTGCCGGGTTTTGACCAGTAGGTCGGCTGCCGCCTTGCCGCCAATTCCAAACTTTCGTTCCAACGGAATGAGGCTGTTCATGGCCGGCACAGAAACGCGCACGAACAAATTGAGGTCCTTGGCAGGCCCCGTCGATTGCGTCGTTTCCTCGACGATCTTTTGCAGCTCATCTTCGCTGTCGAGCGCGAACGAGCGCACACCAAGATCATAGGCGCGGCGGATGGCGCTGCGCGACTTGACCGGATGCATGAAATGCAGCGCTACGCCAGGGATGGTCGCGGCATCTTCGAGCTCGGGAAGCGAGGCGACATCGAAGTGGCGGATGCCGGCCCCATACAGCGCGCCGATCAAGAAGACCGAACTGTTGGCCTTGTAGGCGTAGGCAACGTCGCCGTCGAAGTTATCGATGAACCAGCGAGCCGCACGTCCGGCAGCCTTGGGGCGCAAACCCAACACCGGTCGCTCGGGCTTGTGCGCGCTGATCAGTGACGTCGCGGACGCGAATTTTTCCATTGCATGGGAACCCCAACAGTCGGATCTGAAACCGAGGGTGCTGTTTTCAACCAGCAAAATCCTCTTGAAGCCGAAAACCTCTACATTGCCACGACGCTCAAAACGAGACGCCCTGAAAACGAAGAGCGCGCGATATATAGGTATTCTTTTGGCCAGTAAAGCCCCCTGCGCGCGAAAATCATATTGAATAATTGCCTTCTCGCAGGTTCCAAGACCTCAATCTCTCGGGCGCGGTAGCACGACGTTCCCCACGCTGCGCTGGTAATTATCCCCTTGGCAGCGTATCGCATGGCCAAACCAACATCCCGCACCGCGACACGCGGCAGCGCACACTGAGGGGAAAACTGGCGATGGAAGAGCTTCGCGTCGCGTTTGCGGAAAACGCAGCCGTTTATTTGCTGATCTCCGGCTTGCTGATCGGTGCCGTCTTCGGCGCGATCGTATACTGGACGAATTTCTGCACCATGGGCGCGATCTCCGATTTCATGACGTTTACCGATTTCCGCCGCTTCCGCTCCTGGATCCTGGCGGCCGCGACCGGGTTGGCTGCCACACAGGCCCTCGCCTACTGGGGCGTCGTCGACCTGTCACTGTCGATGTACCTGCCGACAACCTTCAATTGGCTCGGATACGTCATCGGCGGGCTGATGTTCGGGTTCGGAATGGTGTTCTCAGGCGGCTGCGCCAGCCGCAACGTCGCCCGCGTCGGCGGTGGCGATATGCGAGCCCTGTTCACACTGATCGTCATGGGCATCTTCGCCTACATGGCCATCGGTGGGCTGATCGGACCATTGCGGGCGAGCCTGAGCCAGTTCGCAGCCGTCGACCTGTCAGGCTCGGGCCTGGAAACGCAGAGCGTCGGCGAAGTGATCGCCCTGGGCCTGGGTTGGAACACTGCAACCGGCAACTTCGCAGTCGCGATGGCAATTGCTGCGGCAGCCTTCGTCTACTGCTTTGCAGACAGCTCATTCCGCGGCGCTCCCAATGCGATCTTTGCCGGCCTCGGCATCGGCTTGTGTGTCGCCGCCGGATGGGCAGTTACCGGCCTTGCCTACGATGAGTTCGCCGATGTGGCCCGCGCGCCCATCTCGCTTACGTACGTCCGCCCGACCGGCGACACCTTGGAGTGGATGCAGCGCTACACCGCCCTCGGCCTGCCCGACTTCGGCGTCGCTACCGTCTTCGGAGCGATCCTGGGTGCGTTTTTCACCGCGCTGGCCATGGGCCGCTTCCACCTGATCACCTTTTCAGATGTCAACGACACGCTGCGTTCGATGTTCGGCGCAGCCCTGATGGGCGTCGGCGGCGTCATGGCGTTGGGCTGCACTGTCGGACAGGCCCTCACCGGTGTCTCCACACTGGCAATTGGATCGTTTGTAACGTTCGCAGCAATCGTGGCCGGTGGCATGCTGGGCGTAAAGGCTCTCGAACGCGCCCTTATGGCCGAAGCCTGACACCATCAAGAGCTTCAACTATTTGCTGATCTCAACAGTGATCGCAGAGCGAAGCTGGGGCAGCGGCAACCGGGTTTTTCTGGCAGGCGGTTGATACCCTCGCCGCCGCCAGCGGGCCCGCAGCTTGCGCTTCTTTTTGCCGACGTTGGCACGCTCTTTGGCATCTGCCGCCAGATAGGTGTCCAGATGGCTGTTCCATTCTCCAAGCAACGTAAACCGCTGGCGCTCGTAGTTGATACGGATACCAGGTGGAAACGGCCGATCGCCTTCCATGCAGATGCCGATGAACTGCTCGTTTCCAGGTTCGGCAAACGTTAGAAGGTAACCCGAATCCGGCCCGGGAACTTGTACGATCTCACCCGCCTTGATCGCGTTCTCGGGATGAAATTCACTGGGATAAAGCACGGTCGCCTGCCCCGCCTGATCGACGTTAATCAGCGTCAGGTTACAGTCGCGGTCCGCAGAAGCAAAAAACATCGCAGCCTCGCCGACCTTGTACTCACGCCGATCCGCCCAGATCGACAACCCGACGGACGGGCCGGTTTCTGAGACAGGAACATCTGCCCCGGTGGTCTGCCCGCCATTCGTCCCTGCATCACTTTCCACGCGATCGCGCTGAGCAAACTCGCGGGCCAAAGCAGCGAACTCAACGCGCGTGACAAGTCCTTGTTCAAGCCGCCGGGCCACCGGCATCATAGCTCCGCGCACGTTTGCCAAAAGCGACTTGAGCCGCCTGACGGGCATGCCAAGTTCATCAGCTACCCGGACAAAATCCAGCGGCACACGGTACTCACGCGCCAACCCGCCAACCCCGCTCTCCGTATCGCCCTCAGGAAGTCCGGCGCGGCGGCGGGCTTCAACGAGTGAATGGCGGTCGCTGGCAAGCCGTGCATCAAGCTGGGACTGGCTGAAAGACGCAAGCGAACCGAACTCAGACGCGTTGGTGACACCTCGCGCTTGACCGTCTAACGCCTCAAGCCCTGCAGCCAGGCCGGCTGAATGACACGTATGGCAACCTCCATCGGCAGAACGGCCGCCATAAGTGCCATTGCTCGTCGCCTCAGCACTCAACTCCGGGTGAGCCCCGACCAGCACGCCGTCCGCATTAAACGACGCTCCAGCCAAGAAGCCGCCGGGCAGCCTGAACAAAACCTGATAGCCCGCTGCGCCCGGCGCATCTCCTGCCAAGTAGGCGTTCAGCAACTGCAAAACAGCGGCCTTCCCAGACTGAACCGCATCAAAGCTCCACCACGCGAATGCCTCTCGGCCATGCCCGCGTCGCATTGCAAGTCGCGCACCTCCGGTTTGCTCACTTTTCTCGACATACGCAAAGACGAGGTCGCCGGGGGCTCCGACGCGGAACCCGATGACGGCCTCGAACACGCGACGCGTATCCGGGAACTGCATGACCCGCGAATACACTTGCGGCTTGGTCAGCGCGGCGACCAGAAAATCCCCTGTGATCATCGGCCAGGGCGTTCGCGTCGCTTCAATCAGACTGAGCGGGAATGCCCGCGGCATATCCGAACCGCCCTCACCGCCCGCCTGCGCGATCACTTCCCACGTCTCAGCCGACCACCCCAAGCCGTGAAGATCTATGGCATAGATGTCGCCTGCCGCATCGATAGGGCGAACCGCCGATGCAGGGTCATCCGACCAGCTTGCAGAATAGATCGCCTCCAGGAAACCGCCCCGATAACGGTCGGGCAGCGCTTCGCCACCGCACTTGCGGACCAGATGAGTGAGGGTAACAAAGCGCATGCGACCAGCCTCGCCAGCAGGCCGCTTGGAAATCCAATCCATGATGCGCTCGACCGCAGGCGCGCGCGATGCGCCAACCTTGCCGCACTTCTCAGCCTCAGCGGCACCCGCAATCCAATCGCGCACCTGACGGATCTCGCCCGCGCTCGGCGCTTCACCCGGCTTGCCATCCTGGAAAACATCGTAGGGCATATGGCGCGTTAGCATCGCCTGATAAAGACGGGAAGCATCCGGCCTGCCGGGAATAACGAGATCAGGCCGGCGCAACAATCCGTCGAGATCGAGAACCCCGTCAAACCCGGCCGCAGGTGACGAACGCTCCAGCCGACCCGACTGATGGCACCGTGCGCAATGACGCGTCAGCACACCCAGCGCAGCGTCACTTTCATCTCGCTCCAGGCGTTCGGGAACCTCAATTATGGCAGCCAGACCTGCACCCGAACCATAGACCTCGTCCTGCGCCAAAGCCGCAGAGACAGATGCCAGAATGCCGAAAGGCACAATCACCGCCATGCGGAAAATGCGCGGCAAAGTCCAAAACAGCCAAGTCTGCGCCAATGTCATCCGCACCGTCATTCGTGTCCGCTACCGCAACGACGAATGCGCCGTCGGTTCCGATCATTCGTCTGGTTGCGCGCGGCTTTTGCTGCCCCCGGACGTCCCAGTACCCACTCCGCCCGCGAAGTTGGACATTGAAGCGCTGACGGACAGCCTAAGTGATTCCGCCACAGCTTTGACGGACCACCGCCAAAAAACGGGTGTGAGCGGCACCAAACCTGATCAATGTAAAAACGAGTTAACACAAGTAAACAAAAGGTAAAAACGGCAACTCACGCATTATCTATATTATTTATTCAGCATAGCACCCAAGGAAAAACTGGGTTACAAAAGAAATAACTGAAGCGAACAGAGAAGATCACAGCGAAGCAACCCATGGACATCCAGGCAATCAAGGTTTCAGACAGCACAGGCTCCTTGTTGACCCGCACCACGGCCTTCGCCTGCTTTTTTCTCACCACGCTCCTGCTTTTGGCCTCGCTGGCCAACTCGCAAAAGGCTGTTGCCATTGGTCTCGAGCCAGGCAAGCTTCAGATAGGATTTCTCGGCGCCGACGCCTCCCAACGCTAGGCAGCCACTGACACGATTACTCTGATGACGCTCCCACGTCCCTGCCCCTCTCCTTTCCCAGGAGGGGGGCATTTCTTTGAACACAGCGCAGTGGATCGAGCCAGTTGACGTCACGGCATGGGAATTGTCTGCGGCGCGTTGGGTATCTCATAACCCCGCTGCACAGCGGGTCTGGCAGCAATTGCCTTGTACCAGCGCAGAACATTGGGGAACTCGGCAAGGTCTACACGCTGCCATTCGAAGCGCGAAGCCCACGGCCAAGCCGCCATATCGGCAATCGAATAGCTCCCCGCCAGATACTCAACATCCGCAAGGCGCCGGTCGAGCACGCCGTAAAGCCTTTTGGCCTCCGCCCCGAAACGGTCTTCGGCATAAGGCGCCTTGCCTGGGTTGTACTTCAAAAAGTGATGTGCCTGTCCGAGGATCGGCCCAAAACCGCCCATCTGCCAAAACAGCCATTCCACGGTCGCCCACTCGTTTGGCCCGCCGCGCTCCCAGAACTTGCCAGACTTCTGCGCGAGGTACATCAGCACGGCACCGGATTCGAAAACCGATTGACCTGTCTCCTGGTCGTAGATGGCCGGGATTTTGTTATTTGGAGAAATTTTCAGGAAGTCCGGAGCGAACTGCTCATCCTTTCCGATATCGATGGGGTAAACCGTGTAAGGCAGGCCGCACTCCTCGAGCATGATCGAGACCTTGCGTCCGTTGGGCGTTGACCAGGTGTAGAAATCGATCATGCGTCGCTCCAGCTATTGTTTTGGTGAAGTGCCAGGTGATTGGCTTGTTGGCGATCCGGGTTCCCATCCAAACCGCCGACTGTCTCCGTTTACGTCAGCCGCATAGCGAGAATCCAGCCCGTAACCGTCAACGGTGATAAAATCGTCGAGACCAGGATCGTCGTGCCGACGAAGCCCGGCTCACGGTTGTACGTGAGCGCGAACACGCCCAGCAGAACGCCGACCGGCGTTGAGGCAGCCACAACGTAAAGATCAACGAGATCATCGGGCAGCCCCATATACACGGCCGCAGCCCAGGTGATGGCCGGCGCCAGAAGCAGCTTGAGAAACAGGACAAGCGACAGCGGTCCCCAGCGCAGATCCGCAAGCCGCGATGTCGAAAGCTCCGCCCCCAGCCCCAACAGCGCCAGCGGCGCAAACAGCATTCCGACCATCTCCATCGGCCGGCCGATCACCGCGGGAACCTCGATTTCGAAGCCCCTCAGGGCCAACCCTACCGCCACGGCCGGGATAATCGGCGTTTCAAACGCCATGCGCAGGCGGCCCAGAAAACTTGTCTGAGCCTTGGCATCCGCCATCAACCACATGCCAACCGTCACGATCAGGATCGTCACCAGGCTGGTGATGACCGACTGATGCAGGATGTAGGTTGGCGGGAACGCAAGCTGCACGAGCGGAATGCCGAAATTCCCGACGTTGGCATAGACCGTCGCCAAAGCGATGATCGGCGCCAGGGCCTTGGGCAACCGGAACACGATTGCAAACAGCCAACCGATAGGCAAAAGCAGCAGGAACTGCACGATTGTGAAATAAATCGTCGGCCAGACTTCGCTGATCGGTTGCCGGGCCGATGACAGAAAATGGATCAGAAACGCCGGCATCAGAATAAAGACGAGAAGCCTGTTGAGCGTTCCGACGTCGAGATTCAGCGGACGTTGAGCAAAAAATCCGATGGCGACAAGCGCAACAATCGGCAGTGTCACCTGCATCAAGACGTCAATGAACAAATCCATTCGGGCAACCAGTCTCTTTCGTGCGCAAGTGCCCCGTTACCGCGAACAGATCTCGTCTCCACGCAACCATGACGCTCAAATCAGGAGGAGACCAAATGAAGCACGCCACGCCGGCCCGGCAAGCAGGCGATAATCTTGACGTCGTCCATACGACGCCGAGCGCCAAATGATTTGTGTGCGGTGCCCCTCGGAACGTTGGTTTAGTCCAATCCGTCAATTGGCGGCAAGCCGTTATTCGCTCAGCACGCCAGCCAACCGATCACGTAGCATGATGAGCATGAACGCATGTCCCAAACACCATCACCAAGCGCATGAAAGATTTCGAATTGGCCCCAAGGCCGCAGCGCAACCTGTTGATAAGCCCTAAAAACAAGTCCTGCAGCTGCGGACATCAATGCAAACCGGCTGGCAAGCAAGCCAAGCAAGTGTTACTTGCGGCTTGACTCTCGTGGGCTAAAGCGTCGAGTTCGAACGTTCAAAGCAGTGTCCGACATTGCGACAGCAGATCTGGCGGCAACGAGCAACCGCACCGACATCCAATGCACCGGGGGAACGGGACCATGGCCATCACCAAACAAGCCATCATCGATGCAATGCACGCCAGCATGGCGTCCGCCACATCGAGCGATACCCCATACCGCCACTGGTTTCTGGAAAAGTGCCTGCCGGACGACGCCGCCCAGGCCATCGTCGACCTTCCGTTTGCCGCCCCTTCCCTTGAAGGCCTGTCGGGCAAGCGCGAACTCCATAACGCTACGCGCACCTATTTCGATGCCGACAACATGGAGCGCCATCCTGTTTGCAAGGCCGTCAACGAAGCCTTCCAGACGCCGGAACTAACCCGCGACATCTCGAATTTCTTCGGCACCAATATCGAAGGCTCCTACCTGCGCGTCGAATACGCCCAGGACATCAACGGCTTCTGGCTCGAACCGCACACAGACCTCGGCGTCAAGGTCTTCACGATGCTGCTTTACATCTCACCCGACGAGAGCCACGCCAACCTCGGCACAGATATCTACAACGCAGACAAGAGCCACTTCGGCCGTTCGCCGTTCGCCAGCAACGCAGCCATGGTGTTCATCCCGTCTGATAATACCTATCACGGCTTCGAGCCGCGCCAGATCGATGGCGTGCGCAAATCCGTGATCATCAATTATGTGACAAACGACTGGCGCGCCCGCGAGCAACTGGCCTTCCCAGAAGCGCCAATCAAACCGGCAGCCTGATTAGGCAGCCCCTCACGACTTCCGGAATTGTGGGCCGAAACAACGCGAGTCCCACACTGGCTTGCCGAGTGTGGGCAAAAAGATGCCCCTACTCCGCACCCTTCACGTCGACGCTGTAACCGATCGCCTCAAGCGCGCCCACGCAGGCCTTGAGATGCGAGCGGTCGCGCGTCTCGATCACAATGTGAAGTTCCGTGCCCTTGGCGGGAAGATCGGTGAACACACGCTGATGATAGACCTCAACGACGTTGGCACCCTGCTCGGCGATCACTGCGGAAACCTTTGCAAGTTGGCCGGGCTTGTCGGGTATGTCGATGGTCAGTTGCGACAGCCGCCCCTCGCGCGCCAACTCTCGCTGAAGCACACTGGCCAGGAGGCGCGTATCAATGTTGCCGCCGCATAGCACGACGCCAACCTTCTTGCCCGCAAAGCGCTCTGGTGCAGCAACCAGGGCGGCAATACCCGCAGCCCCTGCCCCTTCGACGACCGTCTTCTCGATGGCGATCAGCAATGAGACCGCGCGCTCCAGTTGCGGCTCATCCACGAGCACGATGTCATCGACGTACTGCTGAACAAGCGGCGTCGTGAGCTTTCCAGGCGATTTGACCGCAATGCCTTCAGCAAGCGTGTCGCCGCGCATTGGCAGTTCCGTGCCCCGCGTCGCATTGAACATCGAAGGGTAGAGCTGTGCCTCCACCCCGACAATTCGGATATCCGGTTTGATGGCCTTGGCCGCGATTGCAATCCCAGAAATGAGCCCGCCACCGCCGATGGGAACGACAATCACTTCGAGATCGCGCCCGGCCTCCCGCATCTCAATCGCCACCCTGCCCTCTCCGGCGATGATGAAAGGGACAACGTAGCGATCAA
>CAYGRH010000046.1:0-14458 GCA_964352165.1 uncultured Hyphomicrobiaceae bacterium
TCATCACGCGCTTCGAGGTGCGCTTCCAGTCGATCGCCGGCACGCGGAAGTCGTCATCGCCAACGATGTTTTCGGCCATCTCCGACATGGCGGCTGCTTCCAGCCGCAGGTCCATTTCAAGCTCGGTTGTCTGCCGCAACGTATCGACCACCGCGACGGGCTTCAGCCGCCGCGAGGGTGCATGAAACCGCTCGACCTGCCGGGCGGCAAAATAATAGCTGTCGAGATCTGCCTTGAAGCGCCGCTCTACGCCCGGCCGCAGGATCTTGACGGCAACCGTGTGCCGCTCGCCTGCATCGTTCGTGACCGCCTTGTGAACCTGCGCAATGGATGCTGCCGCGATAGGTTGGGAAAAATCCGCGTAGAGATCCTCAAGGCGCCCCTGCAATGCTTCCTCAACCGACCGGCGAGCCTCCTTTTGAGGAAACGGCGGCATCTTGTCTTGCAGGTGACGCAGATCACCCGCCAGTGCAGGACCAATCACGTCGGCGCGCGTTGCCATGAACTGGCCGAGCTTGATGTAGGAAGGGCCGAGCGTCGCCAAAGCATCGGAAATCCGCTGACCGCGCGGACGCCCCAGCCGGAACGGCCAGGTTATGAGCCGCACAGGCACCGTCGCAAACTGCGCCAACCGCAGAGCAAGCGGGACCTTCATGCCCTTTGGCACGAAGCGCACACCATGCTGGGCAAAGACGAGGCCGGCGCGACCAAGCCGCAGAATGTTCATCAGCGATGACGCCATGGTCGGATGAGGTTTCCTGACGGTTAATGGAAGGAAAAGCGGCTGGATCAGCCTGAGGGTCGCACTTTGCCGGGATCATCTGCCGGGTCAAGGCCCGCGTGGGTAAGCGGTTTCCACAATCCGTATGGCGGCGATTGTGCGAGCTTTCGAAGACTGGCCCTTTAGGCCCGTCACGCCGTACCGCTTCGGGGGTTCGTACAGGGCTTTGCTGAACTTCACATTACGCATTGGCGGCAGTTTGCGGGGCCGTCCGCTCCGCCGTCGGATAGGGGTAGAGCTCATCCATCGGCACCGAGCGACCGTTGTCGCTCACGATGCGCAGGTGATAGCGGCGCAACAGCCGCGGTTCGCGAACGCCGCACGAATGCGCGATGACTTCGACCTCTTGCATGAGGTTGCGGCAGTAGTTCGCGACCTTGACGGCCTTGTCGTGAGGGTCGAGACCCGCCTGCAGACGCCGGTCGTGTGTGGTTATACCGGTCGGGCAGGTGTTCTTGTTGCATTTCAAGGCCTGGATACAACCCAGCGAGAACATGAAGCCGCGCGCGGACGATACAACGTCGGCTCCCGCACATAGGGCTGAAGCAACACCCGATGGCGTAATCAGTTTGCCCGACGAGACGATCCGGATTCTGTCCTTCAGTCCTTGCCGGATCAGAAGATCGCTGACGAGCGGCACAGATTCCCTAAGGGTCAAACCGACGTTATCCATCAACGTCATGGGAGCAGCGCCCGTGCCGCCGTCTCCGCCGTCGATGGTGATAAAGTCGGGCGCGCATTCGATACCGCGCCGGTGGATCTCCTGGCAAAGTGTATCAAGCCAGCCATAAGCCCCGATCACGGCCTTGAAGCCGACCGGCTTACCGGTCACGTCGCGCACACGCGCGATAAAATCGAGCAGATCTCCGACGTTGTCGATCTCGGGATGCCGGTTGGGCGAAATCGAAGGTTCGCCAACGGGAATGCCGCGAATGGCCGCGATCTCCTGTGTTACTTTTTCACCTGGCAGGATGCCGCCTTTCCCGGGCTTGGCACCTTGGCTCAACTTGATCTCGAACATCTTGACCGAATCGATGGCCGCGACTTCCCGCAGCTTGTCATCGCTCAAGGTCCCGTCGGCTGCGCGCACGCCGTACTTGGCGGTGCCGATTTGAAATACGATGTCGGCCCCCCCTTCCAGGTGGTAGGGCGACAGTCCGCCTTCGCCGGTATTCATCCAGCAGCCGGCCAGCTTCGCCCCGCGAGAAAGCGCAAGCACGGCAGGTTTCGAAATCGCGCCGTAGCTCATACCGGAAATATTGAAAAGCGAGGTGGCGAAATAGGGCTTTGCACAATAAGGCCCGAACTCCAGCGGCTGCGTCTTCGCGGCGTCGCGGTCGAGAGTTGGGAACGCGCAATTAACGAAAATCGGAGTCCCGGCAACCGTAAGCGGCCGCGTCGAGCCAAAGGCAACGGTCTTGTCCTCGTCGCGCGCATTCCGGTAGACCCATTCGCGCTCGGCTCGATTGAACGGCAGTTCTTCGCGGTCCATCGCGAAGAAATACTGTCGGAAGAACTCTCCAAGCGTGGAGAACAGATAGCGGAAGCGCCCGACAACGGGATAGTTGTGCCGTACCGCATCCTTGGTCTGCCAGACGTCGGCAATGAACATTGCAGCAATGGCGATGACGCCCAGCCCGACCGACAGGATGAACAGCGTCGCAACGAGATCGAGGCCGCGCGCGACCCAGTCCGGTAACATTGTCATCGCGGCTCTCCCAAGGTTTCCGAATGCTTTCCGATCGGTGCATTTGTCAGCGTGATCGCATAGCGGGTCAATGCCTCACGCGCCAGTCAACGACCGGTGAGCAGCGTCATAATTTGCGGATTGAAGAATTATCGATCATCGAATTGAGGGGACGCTTGGCTCGCGCTCATGGACGGACAGCAGAGCAACGCCGCCCAAGTCCAGGCCCCCGGCTGGCTCTTCCTTCCGGTCAGGCATGGAGATCTCCATGACGAATTTGCGTCGGATGGCGCGGGCGAAATCGGAAAATCCTTGAGCCGGTAGTATGAAGCTTCCCGGCCCCCCTTTAACGTTGCTGCTGTACCACGCCTTCAAAGCCTCTCCCGCAACGGATGGCTTGCCCGCGTTGACGCGCCAGCCGGCAACCGTCACGTCGTCTCCCGAGTAGGCCCCATCAAGGATAGGCAGGCCGTTGACCGTCACCCCGCTGGCGACGACCTTGTCGCGTGCTGTGCTGACATCCGAACCGCCGCTGCAGTTGTCCGGCCCATCGCCTGACACATCGACCACACGCCGCAGCGCCTTGCCCTGCACCTGTGCGAGCAGCTTTGTGCGGAGATAATCGAACATGGTCCCAACGCATGTCGCCTCGCCTCCGGTCCAGCTTCTCGGCAGCGCGCGCACAAGTTTGGCAATTCGCTGACCATCGCTGGCGCTGGAAAGCTTGGTCCATGGAACAGCGATTTCAGCCTCGGTCGACCACGTAACCAAGGAAAACAGAATATGGCCGTTTGGACCGCTGCTTATAGTCTTGATGACTTCCGCGTCTTCCAGCGCTGATGCGATACCTTCCATCTGAAGCTTGAAGTTTTCGACATTCACCGAATTTGAAATATCGACAGAGACGATCAGCGCGGTATCCGCCATCTGCGGCAACGGGCTGGCAAACTCAGCCGCCGACGAGTTTGGTTGCGCGCTGACCTGCGAGCCAAGGCATGACAGGGCGACGCCCGCTAACACCCCGACCAGCATCACGCGCAGGCCAGAACTTGAGCCTCCCTTGGAGTTGCAGCGAGCCTGCTTGGACAACGACATTTTCACCGACTTGCTTTCAATCCTCAAAGGCGGGCTAGGCGGACTATGAAAGAAGACAGGTTCTACGGCAACCTACGTTCAGCTCGGTACTGAGATCTCGTAGCCCCTGTCGGCCATGCATCCATTGTGCGTGCCCATGTTCCCCGCTTCCTTGCGGATATCATTGTTGTTGGCGTTTGCGTACGCACTTCTGACCACCAACGCCATCGGGCCTCCGCCGACAAACTGCGCCAACCGGATCATGTCGGCCTTCTGACGGCCCTCCTCCGAGTTAAGCGTATAGTCCCAGCAGGCCTGAATATCCTGCTCTCGCTGACTGTCTGTGACGCCTGCCTTGATAAACGTGCGGTCAGAAAGTGCGCACGCGCTGAGACCGATGAAGCAAATGCCCATCAAAGAAATGGCCAAGAACCTGTTCATATCAGGAGTGTCTCCCAAAAATCGCTTCTGTCATCCCCCAAAGGCCCGGCGCGGGGACTCCTTGCGGAGTGGCGCGGGACCCGACGACATAATATCTCCGTCCGAAACCACCCGATATCTCTGACGACGCCGCAGCCCTGTCGCACCCCCATCGGCACCGCGGCAAGGTTTCGCGATGGCTTCAACATCGCTATGAAGCTGCATGGGAAAAAACGGCCAGAACCATCCAGACAACACTTACGATGCGATCGTTCTCGGGGCAGGCGGAGCCGGTCTCATGTGTGCAGCAGTCGCCGGCCAGCGCGGACGGCGGATCCTCGTCATCGATCACGCAAACGAGCCAGGCAAGAAGATCCTGATTTCAGGTGGCGGCCGCTGTAATTTCACGAATCTTCAAACGCCGCCGGAACGGTTCCTGTCGGCAAATCCGCACTTCGCCAAGTCGGCGCTGAGCCGTTATCGCCCTAGCGATTTCATCGAACTGGTCGATCGCCACGCTATCGCATGGCACGAAAAGACCCTCGGCCAACTGTTTTGTGACGGTTCTGCACGACAGATCGTCGCGATGCTGCTTAAGGAATGTGCAGCCGGAGACGTGGAAATCTCGCTGGGACGGGACATTCGAGAGATTGCCCATGCCGATGGCAGGTTCCGCGTTTCAACAAACGACACGACGGCAATTGCGCCTGCGCTCGTTGTCGCCACAGGCGGGCCGTCTATCCCCAAAATGGGAGCGACGCGCTTCGCCTACGACGTCGCCCGCCAATTCGGGCTGGAGGTGATCGAGCCGCGCCCCGCCCTCGTCCCATTGACGCTCGATCCAACCACGAATTTCTTCGGCACCCTGACCGGGCTTTCGACGGAAATAATCGCAAGCTGCGGCACGGCATCATTTCGCGAGGCCAGCCTGTTCACGCATAAGGGCTTGTCCGGCCCTGCAATTTTACAGATTTCGTCGTATTGGGAGCCGGGCGCGTCGCTTCAAATCGACTTCATGCCCGATCAAAAACCCGACTGGCTCTACAAGGCCAAGCGCTCAAGCAGATCCGCTCATATCCGCAAGCTCTTGGCCGGCTCAATGCCGGACCGCCTCGCAGTCATCCTATGCCAGCAGCTTGGCCTTCCCGGTGAGCTGGGCAATATTTCAGACGATGCGCTATCGGCCGCCTCCGCCAGACTGAAGGCATGGCAGTTCAAGCCGGTCGGCACAGAAGGATACGCGAAGGCTGAAGTCACAGCGGGCGGCATTGATACGGACGCGCTGTCATCAAAGACGATGGAAGCCAAGGCTGTGCCAGGGCTGTTCGCAATTGGCGAAGCTGTCGACGTTACGGGCTGGCTCGGCGGCTATAATTTCCAATGGGCCTGGGCCAGCGGACATGCCGCCGGACAAGCAATCTAAACGCGTGCAGGCCGCCAGCAGAACCGGTGTCCCAAGGCCTGAGCGCTCGCCATAGGCTTAGTGTTTGCGGCTTTTGATTTCGTCGGCGATAGCCGCATCGTGATACCGGCTGCTGCCGTATTCAATGCGCACGGCCGGACCCACCGCCTCGTGCGACTGGGGCGCGTCGCGCTCGATGCTTCGTTGTCCTGCGCCGGAGCGCTTTACAGGGAACTGGTAGATCTTGGCTGTGGGCCGGTCCAACTCATTCATGGATTTCATGCTTTCCTAATTGTGCTGTTGCAGGCGTTGCGAAACGCGAAACAGTCTTGCGTCGATTATACTTCGGAATGCAGGAATGCCCAAATAGAAATCAACAAGTGCCTACATTATAAGCAAGATTTTCTTTGCCCGTTTTAGTAGCTTTTGTCAGGCGGTTGCTTAGCAACTTGCACGGTTATCTGTACCGCGCTCCAGCATCCAACAAGCCTGCGTCTTTGTTTTCGAAACGGCCGGACAAAGCGCTCACTTCCATTCGCCGTAATGAAATAAACGCGAACTTCTCGAAACTCGTTCCTTGGAATTTTCGGTCCAACGCAACGGGATCGCAGGGTCAGGAGAAACAAACGATGACGAAGTACAAGCTCGAGTATATTTGGCTCGACGGTTATACGCCGGTTCCCAATTTGCGGGGCAAAACGCAGATCAAGGAATTCAGCGCCTTCCCAAGCCTTGAGCAGCTTCCTCTTTGGGGCTTTGACGGCAGCTCGACGATGCAGGCCGAAGGCAAAAGCTCGGACTGCGTGCTCAAGCCCGTCAGCGTTTTCCCTGACAGCGAGCGCGTCAACGGCGTCCTGGTGATGTGTGAAGTCATGATGCCTGACGGTGTCACGCCGCACCCCTCGAACGCACGCGCAACCATCCTTGACGACGACGGTGCATGGTTCGGCTTCGAGCAAGAATACTTTCTCTACAAAGACGGACGCCCGCTCGGCTTCCCGGCTGATGGGTTCCCGGCTCCGCAAGGTCCCTACTACACCGGCGTCGGATATAAGAACATCGGCTCCATCGCCCGCAAGATCGTTGAAGAGCATCTCGACATCTGCCTTGCAGCCGGCATCAATCACGAAGGCATCAACGCGGAAGTCGCCAAAGGTCAGTGGGAGTTCCAGGTCTTCGGCAAAGGCTCCAAAAAAGCTGCCGACGAAATGTGGATGGCGCGCTATCTGCTGCAGCGGCTGACGGAGAAGTACGGCGTCGATGTCGAGTATCACTGCAAGCCGCTCGGCGCGACCGACTGGAACGGCTCAGGGATGCATGCCAACTTCTCGACCACTTACCTGCGCGAAACCGGCGGCATGGAATACTTCGAACGCCTCATGGCTGCCTTCGAAGCCAATTGCGCCGATCACATCGCAGTTTATGGGCCCGACAACCACATGCGTCTGACCGGGCTGCACGAGACGCAGCGTATCGATCAGTTCAGCTATGGCATCGCCGACCGTGGCGCATCAATCCGCGTCCCGCATTCCTTCGCCAACAACGGCTACAAGGGATACTTGGAAGATCGCCGCCCGAACTCCCAAGGGGACCCCTACCAGATCGCTTCCCAGATTCTGAAGACCATTGCATCCGTGCCGACGGCGGCTGCAAAGTCCGGCTTGTTCTCAGCAGCCTAAAGCGGCAAGCAATCCACTTCGCCTGACACAACCGGGCGGAACGAACAAAAAAGGCCGGCACGCAAATGCCGGCCTTTCGTTTGACTAGTGCGATGATCAGATCCGCCAGCCCGAATGCATGGCCGCGATGCCACCCGACAGGTTGCGGTAGATGACGCGTTCGAAACCAGCCGTGCGGATCATGTCGGCAAACGTTTCCTGGTTCGGGAACTGCCTGATGGATTCGACCAGATAGCGGTAGCTGTCCCCGTCGCCGGCAACCGCTTCGCCCAAGCGCGGGATCACCTCGAAGGAATGCAGATCGTAGATCCGGTCGAGGACGGGCACCTGAACCTTGCTGAACTCCAGGCACATGAACCGCCCACCCGGCTTCAAAACGCGATAGGCCTCGCTTAGCGCTGCATCGATATGCGTAACGTTGCGAATACCGAAAGCAATCGTGTAGGCGTCGAACGATTTGTCGGGAAATGATAACGTCTCGGCGTTGCCCTCCGCCAGCGATATCCGTTGGGATAGACCCGCCGCATCGACACGCTTTTGTCCGACCGCCAGCATCTCCGGGCTGATGTCGCAAATGACGGCGGTCGCCAGATCGCCTGTCATGGACGCATAGCGCAGCGCGATGTCCCCGGTCCCGCCTGCCACATCGAGCAGGCGAAACGCACGGCCCATGCGGGGTGGGGCCAGCCAAGCCAGGAAATCCGCCTTCCAAAGCCGGTGCATCCCGCCTGACATGAGGTCGTTCATCACGTCATAACGTTCGGCGACGCTGGAAAAGACGGAATTTACCATCCCTTGGCGTTCGTTCTCATTGACCCTTTTGAAGCCGAACGTGGCGCTGCCAGCACCGCCTTGGGCGACTTCGGGGCCTGCATCTCGGTTGCGCTCTTGCGAACCGGTGCCGGAATGACTGCTGATCTGTTGATTTTCGCTCATGGGCCGGAACCATAGCGAAGCGGACGTTGCTGCGCTATGCCCTATCATCGGCGACAAAAGAGCCTGTCGGAGCCACCGGCTGGTTCCCATCCAGCCAGCAAGCATTCCGCGGAAAGCGGTGACGAAAATGACAACCAACGAAAGAAGCTACAAATGAAGCTCGAGACCGCTGAAGCGATCCTGAAAGCCGCCCGCGCCCACGCCCGTTCGGAAAATCTCAAGCCCCTGGCCTTTGCGGTTCTTGACGCCCGCGGCGTCGTTCGCGCACTCGTCGCTGAGGACGGGACCAGCCTGCACCGTCCGGACATCGCCATCGGCAAGGCTTACGGTGCCATTGCCATGGGCGTATCCTCCCGCGCGCTGGGCGAGCGGGCCGAGTCCCAGGCCTATTTCATAGCCTCTGCAATCCACATCGCCGGCGGCAAGCTGGTGCCGGTTGCAGGCGGCGTTCTGATCCGCGATGCAACAGGTGAACTGGTGGGTGCCATCGGCATTTCCGGTGATACGTCCGACAACGACGAAGCAGCCTGCTGCGCAGGTATCGCTGCAGTCGATCTCAAGGCGGACACAGGTGCCTGAGCTCCCTGAAGTCGAGACGGTACGGCGCGGACTTGAACCCTCGATGGCGGGCGCAAGGCTGGCCCGTGTCGAGCTGCGCCGACCCAACCTCCGCTTCCCTTTTGCAAAAGGCTTTGCTGAAGCGCTTCAGGGGCGGACAGTCACGGCATTGTCTCGGCGTGCCAAATATCTCTTGATGCGGCTGGAGGAAGGCTCGGTCGTGATCATGCACCTGGGCATGAGCGGCCGCTTTACCGTCACCGGGGCGCTTGCCGGTTCCGGTGCGAGCGCTGAAGGATACAACGACCCGATCGGTGAATTCGTCCACGACACAGGCACCAATCCGCGCCACGATCACGTTGTTATTGAAACGGATGGCGGCGCGCGCATCACCTACAACGACCCACGCCGTTTCGGTTTCATGGTTCTGACGAACGAAGCCGAATTGGACGCACACCCGCTGATTGCCTCACTAGGCCCCGAACCGTTGGGCAATGAGTTTCACGATGGCTATCTTGCGCGCCGCGCTTCCGGCCGGGCCGTCGACCTGAAGGCATTCCTGATGGATCAGAAAACCGTCGCGGGGCTCGGCAATATTTACGTCTGCGAAGCCCTCCATCGTGCCGGCCTGTCGCCAAAACGCGCGGCCTCCTCGCTCGCAACGAAACGCGGCAGCCCGACGCAGCGCAACGTCCGTCTCGTCGCCTCTATTCGCAGCGTACTCGACGAAGCAATCGCAGCCGGCGGCTCCACGTTGCGCGACTACGCCCACGCAGACGGCTCGCTGGGGTATTTCCAGCACGCATTCGCAGTCTATGGGCGAGAGGCAAAGCCTTGCCTGAAAGAGGGCTGCCAAGGCACTGTGCGCCGCATCACCCAGGCCGGTCGCTCGACGTTCTTTTGCAGCCAATGCCAGCGCTGAACGTGAGCGCCGCACTTGGCATCGAACAAAAAACACCCAATCATACCAACACACTTAGCAACCAGGAGCCTCCATGACGGCTTACGAAAACATCCTCATTGAAACCGATGGCCGTGTCGGCATCATCACGCTCAACCGTCCCAAAGCACTGAACGCGCTAAGCAGTGCACTCATCGGCGAATTGCGTTGTGCCCTTGCAGGCTTTGAAAGCGATGATGGGATCGGCGCGATCATCATCAGCGGTTCCCAAAAGGCTTTCGCCGCCGGAGCCGACATCAAGGAAATGGCGCCGAAGACATATCAGCAGGCCTATGCCGAAGACTTCGCGGCCAATTGGGATTGCGTAGCCCACTGCCGCAAGCCCGTCATCGCGGCGGTCTCTGGTTTTGCGCTGGGGGGAGGCTGCGAGCTGGCCATGCAGTGCGACATCATCATCGCAGCAGACACCGCAAAATTCGCGCAGCCGGAAATCACGCTCGGCATCATGCCGGGCATCGGCGGAACACAGCGGCTGATCCGCGCCGTCGGCAAGGCAAAGGCCATGGAACTTTGCCTCACCGGCCGCATGATGGGCGCCGAGGAAGCCGAGCGGTCTGGGCTCGTTGCCCGCGTCGTCCCCGCCGCTGACCTGGCGGCAGAAGCGCTCAAGACCGCCAAGACGATCGCCGGCATGTCGCTGCCCGCCGTGATGATGACCAAGGAGACGATCAACCGGTCTCAGGAAATGTCGCTATCCGAAGGCATCCTGTTTGAGCGGCGTGTCTTTCACGCGATGTTCGCGACCGAGGATCAAAAGGAAGGCATGTCAGCCTTTATCGAAAAGCGCAAACCCGACTTCAAGCACCGGTAAAACCGCAACATGCTGGCTGCGGCAACGAGTTCAGCCGCGGTTGAGTTCAGCCTTTGCATGAAAGTGCGTCGCAGCCGACATTGCGGAAATCGCAATCAGCGCCAGCCCGCCGGCCAGAAAGACATGATTGGCCGGCCAGTCGGGCTTCACGCTGCCGAGTTTGCCGCTCACCAGCAGAAAGCCGAGGCCAAAGGCAGCGCCGGTTCCCTGCGCGATGGCGGCCCACGCCCCGGCATCGCGAGCGCTATCGGTGCGCAGTATCGATTTGTCGTGACCCATGACGTGCGCAAAAATAAACAGCGCGCTGGCGATCAAAATCATGCCGCCGCCGTACTGCCAGCTATGCCACCACCAAAGCTCGGTGAGCGTATAGATCGCTAAGATAGCAAGCCCGCCCCATGCAAACACCGATGACATCATCCAGGCATTGCGCCGAGCAGTCTGGATAGCCAGATGCCGCGCATCATCGCGCGTCATGTCCGCGTTCGTTTTCCAAACCGGACGGTTCACGAGAAAGGCCGCGATGACGGCCACGCCGGCAAAGGCAATGGCAGCCCAAAGGGAAGACGTCCGCGCGCCTGCTCCGACCGACCACACCATGGACATGATGCTCATCGTTGTCGCAAGAATGAGCGCGGGAACGATCGGCTGCAGGGGCATCGAGTCTCATTTTCCGCGCAGCGAACGCCGTAACGCCGCTGCGCACTGTTACCGATTGCAATCAGGTGCCCCGCTTATCGCCATAGCACTTCTATGTGCGCGGCTGTCGGCAGGGATCATTCCGGGCAGATGGCCCGGGAGGCGCTTGCAGCGTCTATCCTACTCTGACGACGCCTTGGAGCGGCTTGTGTAAAGCGCATTCGCACTGATAAGCGCAAGCGCCAATGCACCAAAGAAGAAGATGTTGTTGGCTGCCCAATCCTGCCACTGCGGGCTCTTCTTGACGACAGCCGGGATTTTGCCATCGAGAATGAGGCCGATCATTGTGGCGATCATCGCGACGAGTTGCGCGATCGTCAGTGTGCGAGCTATCCGCGTCATCGCGCCATCATTCTGATCCGATTGGGAATCCCGCTTCAGGATTGATGCAAAGAACAAGCAGATCACGGCAACGATGATGAACGCCATCGTAAACGGGAGCCATTCTTTCCAATGCAGAATGAAATAATAAATGGCGAACAATCCAAGCGCCCCCCAGGCCCAGACCATGCCCATATGCCGCGCCGTCGATGCGGCGATAGCCGTCTCATGTTCGCCGTTTCCAACCATAGTGCGGTTTTCGGCAACGGCCACGGCGGCGATAAACACGCTCACGATGCCTGCCATCCATGCGTTCACATCCGGCATTCCGGCAGCCGCGCTCAGAATTATGGCGCTTAGGCTGATCGTCAGTGTGGCCATCCAGATGACCAAAGACATTTTCATTGCCGATTCCCCCAAAACAGATTTCCGCCACGAGTTAAACCCTGGCTTGTTTACGTCCGGTTAACAGTTGGCAGGTGTCGTCCCCCGAAATTTGAGTCGAGCGGCGGTCTAATGGGCCACCGGGCTCAACGCTTGATACAACCTAATCATAAAGGAGCCAGGTTATAAGGGCCTGGAAGCGCATGTGTCGCGCATCTATAAGGGGTTCGGGCGCCAGGAAACAGCCCGGCGCTCAGAAGCTGTCGAGAGGCTATAACGCAGGTTGCTCGCGGTTTTAACCAGGGTGTCGGTTAGCCGGTCGCCAAGCTTCAGTCAGCGGAGATCGTTTTGCAGCCAACAGGTCTGATTGACGGCTTGAAGGCTTGGGCTGCTGCGCTGAAGCGCGAGGTCATGGCCTTGATCTCGGCCATCGGCGATCCTGCCGTTTCCTGGCCGGCCCGCATTCTGGCTCTCGCTATAATCGCCTACGCGGTCTCGCCGATTGATCTAATCCCCGACTTCATACCCGTGATCGGGTATCTGGACGATCTGATCCTCATCCCGCTTGGCTTGGCGCTCGTTGTGAGATTGATCCCGGCAGAAGTCTTATCCGTCCACAGGGCGCGCGCTGACACCATGACAATCCCGCCCAAGCTGAAAACAGTTGGTGCGATGTTCGTCGTGGCGATGTGGGGGATCGCGGTCGTGTGGATGCTGAGCTGGTTGGCCGCCGCGGTATAAATCACGCCTGATCCGGAGCCTCAGTCCAGATCGAAGGCATCCTTGTAGTCGTGGGCCAGCGCTGGGTCTTGGTCGGACTTGCGCAACACGCAGTTGCCGATGGCGAGCGTTTCCATACCAGTGCCCATGAAGCAGCGGAACGCATCTTCCGGTGTGCCAACAATAGGCTCGCCACGCACGTTGAAGCTGGTGTTGACGACGACCGGGCAGCCCGTGCGTTCCTTGAACCGGGAAATCAGCGCGTGATATCGCGGGTTGGTGTCCTGGTGGACAGTCTGCACGCGCGCTGAGTAATCAACGTGCGTGACGGCTGGAACGTCAGACCGCGCGACGTTGAGCTTCTCGATCCCGAACAGCCCCGCCTCGTCGGCATTCATATGCCGCCTCCGGTTGCGCTTCACATCGGCAACCATCAGCATATACGGCGAGGCTTCATCGAGTTCGAAATAATCGGCAACGTCCTCGGCCAGCACGGAGGGGGCAAAGGGGCGGAAGCTTTCACGAAATTTGATCTTCAGGTTGAGCGTCTTTTGCATTTCCGGATTGCGTGGATCACCCAGGATCGACCGGCCGCCAAGCGCTCTTGGCCCGAACTCCATGCGTCCCTGGAACCAGCCGACCGCATCGCCGTTCTCTAGGCTCTGCGCTGTCGTGTCGAACAGTTCATCGTCTGTGACAGTCTGAAAACGCGCGCCCTGTGCGGCAAGCCTGCCCTCGATATCCGCCTGCTCGAACGATGGGCCGAGATATGACCCGTTCATGCCGTCCATGCCCTCGCTCATGGAACGCGGCTTGTTCGCGTACATGGCATGCGCGGCATAGGCCGCACCGAGCGCGCCGCCCGCATCGCCTGCTGCCGGCTGAACGAAGATCCGTTTGAAAGCATTGTCGCGAAGGAGCTTGCCGTTCGCAACGCAGTTGAGAGCGACGCCACCAGCAAGGCACAGGTTCTCGATCCCCGTCTCCCGCGCAAGCGCCCGAGTCATGCGAAGCATCACGGTCTCCGTGACCTTTTGCACGGATGCCGCCAGGTCCATATGCTTCTGCGTGAGCGGGCTTTCGCCGGTTCGCGGCGGTCCGCCGAACAGGTCGTCGAACTTGCGCGACGTCATGGTCAGGCCGCTGGCGTAATTGAAGTAGCTCTGATCGAGCCAGAACGAACCGTCCGGTTTAACGTCGATGAGCTTGTCCATGATGAGCTGGGCATATTTGGGTTCGCCATAGGGGGCCAGACCCATCACCTTGTATTCGCCCGAGTTGACCTTGAACCCGGTGTAGTAGGTGAAAGCGGAGTAGAGCAGGCCCAGCGAATGCGGCCAGTTGATTTCCTTGATCGTCTCCAGCTTCGAACCACGGCCGATTGAAACTGAGGTCGTCGCCCATTCGCCTACGCCGTCCATCGTCAGCACCACGGCTTCGTCAAACGGCGAAGGATAGTACGCGCTGGCTGCGTGGCTCTGGTGGTGCTCGGCAAACAACAACTTGTCTTCGATGGTCCGCGCATTATCGGTCCGCGAAAGCTCCTTGAGCGAGGAGGCCAGGTTCGATTTCTGGAACAGCTTCTCCTTGATCCAGACCGGCATTGCCACCTTGAACGAACCGAACCCGCGCGGCGCACTCGCCAGATACGTTTCAAGAAGGCGCTCAAACTTCAACAGCGGCTTTTCAAAGAATACGATGTGGTCGACATCGTCGAGAACGAGCCCCGCTTCATCGAGGCAATACGCGATAGCGTTCTTGGGGAAGGCCGCATCGTGCTTGATGCGCGTGAAGCGCTCCTCCTGCGCCGCAGCCACCGGCTTGCCGTCGATCAGCAGCGCAGCCGCGCTGTCGTGATAGTAAGCTGATATGCCAAGGATACGCATGGAGGTCTGGCTTTCGTCTCTGGGGCAGGGCCCCGGCGCAAAGGCCGGGAGGGAAGGTCGGTTGCAACGCGGCGCTTGATCTCAAAACACCGTGTAGATGAACGGTGCGATTGCCGAACCCTTGGCCAGCACCAGGAGC
>CAYGRH010000047.1:0-5376 GCA_964352165.1 uncultured Hyphomicrobiaceae bacterium
GCCCCGACACACCTTCGACCATCACCCCGCGCACTTCCGCCACTGTCTCCCCGACAAGCGCGATGCGTTTTGCAGGTTCCGAGGCCAGCGGCGGATGACCCAGCGCTTTCGCGCGCACCCATTCCGCACCGGCCCGCGTTTTGCCCGCACCGCGCCCGCCGAGAATTACCCACGTCCGCCAGTCACCCCCATCAGCCGTGGCAACCGGCGGCAACTGATCATCACGCGCCCACACCTGCCAGTCGTTGTAGAGCGCATCGACCTGATCGGCCCCGAGGTCATTCAGAACCTGTGTCAGGCAGCCCCGTTGCATGGAGGCGCTCAAGGCGCTCCGCAATCTCGCGGCGCATGCGCTCCGCATCCTCGGGACGCGCGGGTTTTCGTCCGCTGGCGACGGGTTTGCGTCTCTTGTCGATGTCAGCGGCGACCTCCGTCACTTTCTCGAAACTGCGGATCATGCTCGATAACTCCCGTGCTTCGCGCTCGCTGTCGGCAGCGGAAAGCTCGTCACTCGACTGCATCCTTTCCTCCAGTCGCTTCAACTTCAGATCGATGGCCCTGTAGAGCCGCTTCACAACGCTGGCTGGCTTGGCGGCACCTTTGCCGCCACCGGCCGGTTTTTTCCCGTTGGTCTGTCTATTCTTCGTACAGGCCGCAGCTTCCCGGACCCGCCCTGCTGCGGCAGGCTTTGGCCCGCCCAAATCAGAGGCCGCACCCGAAGTCGCTTTCCGCCCAGCCGCATTAACTGACCGTCGCGACCACCCCTGCAAACGTGCCCTGCGGTGGATTGAACTCGCCGACACGCCTGCCATCCGAGCGATAGCAGCAACGCTGTCGCCGCTTTCGGCATAGGCACGACGAATACCGGCCCACGCCTCGTCGCTGACGGACATGAAACCTCACCTGGGCAAATTGTTCGAAAGTGCCCCGACGCCGCCTTGGCGAGCTTTACAGGACCATACATAACTTGTACTTCGAAACCGCAACGCTGTCAAATGGCAATGAAGTATAAAACGAATAAAATGCTGCTTTTCAATGTATTGATAATGTATAACAGAACACGATAACACTGCCGAATTGGCCGGGGACAATTTCATCGCCACGCAACCCACTCAATTCCAATCCGGCTCAAGCATCGTCCAGGTCGGCGATAATAAACCGGTCGAGCCCCTCATCTCCAATGCTGTCTTCGTTCTGCGCCCATCCGCCCACCGACACCCCGGCGCTATGCACCGTCCCCGCATCACCCGACACCAGCGGATGCCACCACGCCAGATCGCGCCTCTCCGCAATCCGCCGGTAGGCACAGCTCAGCGGCAGCCACGAAAGTTCGCGCACCGTCTTCGCGCTGATCGACAAGCAATCCGGAACCCTCGCGTGTCGGTTCGCATAGTCTTTGCAGCGGCAGGAGTCGGTATCCAGCAGCCGGCACGACAGCCGCGTCAGATAGATTTCTCCGTCATCGTCGTCTTCGATTTTCAAAAGACAACAGCGCCCGCACCCATCGCAGAGTGATTCCCACTCATCAGGTGACATCTCCTCCAATGTCTTGGCGCGCCAGAACGGCTCTATAGTCTGATCCACGGGCGAAATTGCCTCCTGTTGCACGCAGGTGATAAATAACCACAATCGCGTGCATATTGAACGAGTTTGCGTGGCACGGTCTGGCCGCAGCCTCCACCTTGCGCTACAGCACAATGAGTTGCGCATTGCTTGGCCGCGGGCGCCAGTGCCGTCTGGTTTGGAAAAGCACGATCAGCGCGACAGTCGTTCTGCACTGCGCAATCCGGGCCGCCGGACCACTGGGCCACCTGCCCGTCATTTGTTGAAACGAGCTGATCGTCGCCACCACTATGGCAGACATCATCGAAGGCAAGGTATCGTGAGCGACTGGTTTTTCAAACAGGGCGGACGCGACCGGATCATTGATTGGCTGAACATCGATTCGAAAATCGATTCGACCATCAACGACACCAAAGGCCGGATCGTCGACACCTGGAACAGCTGGACGAGCTTTTTCGCCCGTTTCCGTCTTACGGGCTGGAAGCGCATTCTCAATGAGCTTGCCTGCGAATCGCTCACCCTCGGCGCCGGCGGCCTCGTCCTGCTTTACGCGCTCGCCATCCCCGCCTTTACCGAATTCGACGAGGCCCGCTTTCTCACCGGTCAATACTCCGTTGAATTCCTCGACCGCAACGGCAACGAGATCGGCAAGCGCGGCATCCTTCACGACGACGCCGTGCCGCTCGAAGAAATACCCGACGCCGTCATCCGCGCCACGCTGGCCACCGAAGACCGCCGCTTCTTCGAACATATTGGCGTCGACTTCCTTGGCACGGCCCGCGCTCTGTTTGAAAACGTTCGCGCCAATTCCGTCGTCCAGGGCGGCTCGACATTAACGCAGCAGCTGGCAAAGAACCTGTTCCTGTCGCCCGAGCGCTCCATCACGCGCAAGATCAAGGAGCTGTTTCTCGCCTTCATGTTGGAATCTCGCTACTCCAAACGCGAGATTCTCAAGCTCTACCTCGATCGAGCCTACATGGGCGGCGGCGCGTTTGGCGTCGAAGCAGCCTCTCAATTCTACTTTGGCAAATCCGTTCGCGAGGCAACCCTGGCCGAAGCAGCCCTTCTCGGCGGCTTGTTCAAAGCCCCGACAAGCTTTGCCCCACACGTCAACCTTCCCGCATCGCGCGCCCGCACAAACGAGGTTTTGTCCAATCTCGTTGAGGCAGGCTATTACACCGCCGGCCAAGTCCATCAGGCCCGCATCAATCCCGCGAAGATCGTTGAAACCGCCAATGCCAACTCGCCGGACTGGTTCCTCGACTGGGCGTTCGAGGAAGTCGAACGGTTAGGCAAAGGCAAGGGGCAATACGTTCTGACTGCACGCACCACGGTCGATCTGGGACTACAGCGGTCAGCAGAAGAAGCCCTCGTTTCAACCATCAAGCGCCATGGCCGCTCCTCCCGCGCGCGATCCGGCGCACTCGTCGCACTCGAAACCGACGGTGCCATCCGCGCACTCGTCGGCGGTCCCGACTACGGCGAAAGTCAGTTCAACCGCGCCACGCATGCTCGGCGGCAGCCCGGCTCTTCCTTCAAGCCTTACATCTATGCGCTCGCCCTCGAGAACGGCTACAAGCCCACCTCAACCGTGCGAGACAGTTCGCCAAGCTGCGGCAACTGGCGTCCCAAGAACTACAACGGAAGTTACGGCAGCGGGCGGCGCATCGCGCTCAGCTATGCTCTCGCCAAGTCCCTCAACACGACAGCCGTCGCCCTGTCCTATGAAATCGGCCGGGACAAGGTCGTGGAGTTCGTCAACAGCCTCGGCGTCAACGGCGTGCGAAAATCCTGCTCGATGGCCCTTGGCGATGGCGGCGTAACGCCGCTTGAACACACCGGCGGTTTTGCAACCTTTGCCAACGGCGGCAAGCTCGCCAAACCATACGCCATCCTGGAAATGGTCAATTCGCGTGGCGAACTCGTCTACTCGCGCGAGCGTGACGAACCCCCAGCTCCCCAAATCGTCAAACCCGAAGTCGCCGAAGGCCTGAACCAGATGATGCAACAGGTCATCGAGGCCGGAACCGGAGGCCGAGCAAAACTCGACTTCACCAACGCTGTCGGCAAGACGGGCACGTCATCAAGCTACCGCGATGCCTGGTTCATGGGCTTCACCGGAAAATACGTCACCGGCGTCTGGCTCGGCAACGATGATTTCCGGCCAACCAGCCGCGTCACGGGCGGTAGCCTGCCCGCCCAAACTTGGCAGTCCTTCATGTCGGTTGCCCACACCGACATGAATATTCCCACCATTCCCGGCCTTCGCCCACACCCTGTCCAAGTCGCAGAACAGCAGCGCTTGGCAGCCCTCCAGCTTTCCGATCCATCATTCAATTCAGCCCGGCAGAACCAGACGAACACCACCAGCTTGATGTCTGACCGGACCCGAACCGTATTGAAGGCGATTTCAGCAGAACTTCGCAAGGCGCGCGGCTTGACTCCGCCACCCGAAGCCCCCTCTGACGACGAAAAGACCGCGCCCAAGGATCAACGCGCAGGCATCGATCAGCGCACGCGCAATGCCGCCGCGGCAACTTCAAACCGTACGGCGCGTTGAGAATGCAGATGAACCTCACACTTCACAAGTTGAAGAAGCGCGCTCTCTACACCGTCTCGATATTGTCCGATTGGGCGATGTTTATCGGCATCGTGATGATCGGCGGGCTGGGTTCGAGCTGGTACATGGTCTCAGCAGGCTCCGGCTTTACGACCAATCACATCGGCCCATGGGTCATCTGGACCAGTGAAGGCCGCGCCGACGCAGATCCCTACACCCGCGCACACTTTGCCCGCTCAGGCCGCCTCAACATGTCGACGGAAATTGCTGGCACCTACATCGCTCGCACCGACGCAAGCGGCATCCGGCTACACTCCTCATGCGAATATCACATCGAGGGAATGGATATCGACGCATCGTGGTGGAGCCTGTCCGCCTTTGACGAGCACGGCCAACTCATACCCAATCCCTCCCAGCGCTATACTTACACAAGCGATACCGTTGCTTTGTCACCGGACGGCAGCTTCGTCATAACCCTCGCCCGCGATGCCCGGCCCGGAAACTGGTTGCCTACAGGCGGCGCCGGAAGATTGGCCCTGGTCCTTCATACACTCGAAGGGGCCAACGCAATGTCCAGCTCCGGCGAAATCGATGACCAGATCACGCTGCCAACGATCAAGACGGTGGCCTGTCGATGAACGCCATAACCTCCGCCTTCAACATAATGAGCCAATACTGGGCCAAGCTCCCAGCCTTCAATTGGCGGCTGACTGCAGCAACCTTCGCCGCCGTGGGCATCCTTCACATTTGCGCCACCCTCGCAGCCCCTCACATGGTGACGTCGACGTCATACTCGCGGTTGGCTCCGCTGCTGCCTACGAATGAATTGATCGTGCTGCCGAAACTGAGCCCGGAGGCGCAACCGCTTCCATTCCTGACCCCCGACGTGCGCTATGCAATGTGCCGCTATGACACCAAGCGTGGCGGCGTAAAAATCGTCGCCAATCTTCCTGGCCGCGGTTGGTCTCTGGCACTCCACTCTCCCGAGGGCGACAACATCTACACCGCACTGGGACAGGACGAGCAGCCGACGCTGATCAATCTTCATCTTGTGCCAACCGGCAACCGGTTTTCGGGATTGAGTTCAGAGGCATTGGGCATCGCCTCGCGCCAGACCCAGGTGCAGGTTGTCTCAACGCGCCGGGGCATCGCCGTCATTCGCGCACCTGAGCGGGGTGATGCTTACGAGCAGATGATGGCTATCGAACTAGCCAAATCGACGTGTGCGCCCGACGCGCAGGCGTCAAAATGAA
>CAYGRH010000047.1:5476-14433 GCA_964352165.1 uncultured Hyphomicrobiaceae bacterium
AAGGCGCCAAACTGCGAAGTGACGCGCATGCGTCAGATTTAAGGTCAGCGCTCAGTTGACAAGCCAAACTCAGTCACACAGCCCCGGCAGGCATAACGCTTCGCAAGGCCTACACGCATCTCAATCGCTTGCTTTTCGAACCTTGCCCGGTGTTGTATGCTCAAAAAGCACGTCGTCGTCGAACAGCGCTTCGCGTTCGTAACGCACCCCGGTAAAGATCACGATCTCTGCGCTCTCGTTTGGTCGATCATCTCGCGATACGTTTTGCTTCGCGCGCTCCGCCTTGGGGAATTCAAGGATCACTGCCATTTCCAACCTCAAAGCCTTTCTTTGGGCCACCGTCTCAGCAATTTCGGATCGCTGAAGTGACCAACCGCTTATCGACTACGACAAATGCCGTGTTCGGACGAATTCATCACTCACTTCTTCGGGTTAACGGAAGGTTAACAGCTACCAACCTCTTGGGCACCGTAACCCAACCACAACGATCGATCGGGTTAGCCGAGCACGTCCGACAACAGCCGGCGTCGAATCCTGAGAGATGAATTAGGCAAGCCAGTCATCAAGGAAGTGGCGGCCATCGCGGTCCTCCACCTCGACAATCCATATATCAGGGTCGAATTCGCGCTCGCGCGCCAGCAAGGCATCGACTTCCTGATCACCGAGCGATTGACCGTCCAGGCGTTCGCACCACTGCCTATCGCCGCCCGCACCATCAAGACCTGCCGGTGCTGGCCCAAACAACCGGGACGTACCATTTAAGAGATTGAGCCGGATAAAGATCGCGCCCGCATCGCAATCGCCGCGCTGAACGATATACACCCCAGTCCCCGTCGCCCCGACGCGGCGCACGTAGCTCATCACCCAGATTTCGGCTTTAAGCCGCATCAAACACCTGACGCCTCAAACACGCACCTTAATGACCCAGTGCAACACGGCCCTGCCCTTCAAGCCGCAAAAGTCGAGCAACAAGCCTGCCCGAAATCCGGCCAGTCGCGGGAAGATTCTGATCGACCTCGAAATCCCGGATCGCTCTTTTCCCTGCGGCTCCTGTCAACACATCTTCGACACCGGGATCATACCCCAGCCGGCGCAACTCCCGGTGCACCATCTTCATAATCTGGGCGGCACGCTCACCCACAATCCTTGAACTGCCACGCTCGCGGACCTGGCCGGCACTGGCAAACACCAGTTGCTCCAGCACGCTTCGCGACACTTCGGCCTGCAGAGGCAGCCCGTGATCGTACTCAAAAGCCAGGATCGCCGCTCTGGTGATCAGGCTGGCCTCGCCATCTACCTGGCCAGGCTCATATCCTGCGGCTTTCAAATTATTTTGGATGGCGCGAACTGTTTCGGTCTCGTTGCTGGAGTTCAAAACCACCAGCTCATGCGCCGAGGGTGCCCCCTCTTTGACAGCCGCTCCAACCTGGCCGCCTTCAGACGCAGCCATCGCCACCGGTTGGGGCGGGTCAGCCAACGGCGCCAGGCCGCGCTTGGCGCCACCCTGCATGATCGTAAGGTTTGTTAGAACCGCCGCGCTCAACAGAGCGCACGCCGCCATGGCGAGTTGAGTCCGTCGGGATGTCATCACAATCCATCACACTTGAAATCGCTATTTCCCGCAGTATTCGCCTGACATCTAAACACTTCATTAACCAGCCGTTTCTAAGCGTGATTCCATGCAACCGGCGCGCAACCGGCGGAATAGATAAAATGCGATCGTCTTAGGTGACGGAATGTTTGCCTTGCCCGCTTACCATCTTTGCTCAGCGCCAGAACTTGGCCCGCAAAGCCATCCGGCGGCTGGGCCGCACCAAACGGCGACAAAGTCTGCCGGGCGGAGCGACCGCAATCGTCCGCAGCTAAGAACTGTCAGGAGTAGAAAACGTCATGTTCGTCATCAGGCTCGCAGTTTTGATTGCGATCATCGCCGTCTTCATGCCGCGCGATCAGGAAAGCTCGGACCGTTTCATGGCGCAGATCGACGAAGTCACGACCTGGGCTCAAACGTCCTGCCACCGCAATGCCGATACTTGCCAGATCGCCAACGCGGTTTGGACGCGCGTTTCAACAAACGCGCAGTACACTGCAGCCCTGATCGTCGACAGCGCACGCACAAAGCTGAAAAACGAAGAGACCGACGCTTCCTCCAGCGTCTACATTGCCGGAAAGGCCGAAAGCGCCAGCAAACCCAGATTCGAGGATGGCACCCCGCGCAGCGACGATATCGGAACATTGATCGGCAGTGACTTACGACCGGCTTGGCGCGGCACCACCGACTGACACCGCCCTGTAATTGCAATCCCGGCTATAACCTGCTCGAAATGTTTCAGCGCAGGGGCAACGCTCACCGTCAGCTCCTTGATTGCCCTTTTCGGTCATCTCCAAGCAGGCTTTCGACGTATAATGCCTTAAGAAGAAGATGCTTGGAAGCTTGGCCGCGCCCTGATACCGCGCTTAACCAGCCAGAACAGACGGGCCAGAACAGACGGGAATGCAATGACGATATCGGACATCCGCGATGACTTTTCACTCCTGGACGATTGGGAGGACCGTTATCGCTATGTGATCGAGTTGGGCCGCACCCTCGATGAGATGCCGGTCGATGCCAAAAACGAGACGAACAAAGTCCGCGGCTGCGCCAGCCAGGTTTGGCTTGCCACCGAACACAACGACGGCCGTATTCATTTCCAGGGCGATAGCGACGCGCACATCGTACGCGGACTAATCGCCATCCTGTTTTCGATCTACCAGGACCGCACCCCGCAAGAGATCTTGGAAACCGATGCCTTTGGCACTTTCAACGATCTCGGCCTGCAAGAGCACCTGACGCCGCAACGCTCAAATGGTCTCGCCTCCATGGTCGAGCGCATCCGGCTCGATGCGCAGCGCGCCGCAGCAGCGGCCTCCTGATCCACCTCGTCCCAGCTGCCACCTTCCTCAGCGGTGGCACCTCCGTTAGAAATTTCAGCGGGACTTGCTCCTAACCACAGTCTCAAGCGGCATCTGCACGATGGCATTGCCTCTGCGTCTTGTAGTGCCGGGCAAGAGCCCGCAGCGCCATTTGCAGTATCAGCTTGCCGGATCGTTGCGGCCAACCTGCGGCGCGCTCCGTCGCCTCAAGCCCTTTGAGAAAACAGCACACGTCGATCAGCACGCCCGACAACTCAGGTCCGACATCCGCCAGTGCGGCGCGCACTCGCTCACGCGCATCCAGCGCGGCCTCAGACATCGTAAGCTCGCCATCCAGTTGACTGCCGCGTTTGCTAAATCCCGTCAACGGCGACCAACTCGACGTCACTTTTTCCATCATTTGCCCCAAAGTGAAATCAGCTCTCAGGCGCTCGCCGGCATGAAACTCATCCACCGCGATGAGCGGCCGCCCAGACTTGTCGCGTCTCCTTGCAAGCCAGGCCAGCGGGCTCTCGCTCGGCGCGCTAAGCGCCCTCTCAACGCCGCTCGAGCGTTGCGCACTCGCGCGCGGCCCATCTCCCTCGACAGTTTGACTTTGCGAGCGGCTGAGTAGTCGGCGCAGATGGATGCGACCGGCATTTGAAATCCGCCAAACGTCATCGGCATTGTCATTCTCCCGATCCGGAACAACCAGTCCGCCGTCAAGCAACCGCTGCCAGACCGCAGCCTCGATCCTGAACCCTCCGCCGCCGCGGCACGCTTGCCCATCGTCACCGCACGAGGAAATCAAGCCAGACCCACGATCTGCCACCCAAACCGCGCGGCTATTGCGTCCAGCCAATCGACGCAAAACAGTCGCGACTTCGCTCTCCGTCACCTCATCGGTGACGGCGATTCCACCATTCAATTTCGTCATTTGGAATTCACTCCGCCCGCAGCAAATCAACGGGCCCGTATCAAATGCTAAACACTTGGCATGAGGACGTCTTAGCCATTCAACCCGACTGAACCTCATCGCAACGGTCGCACGCGAGGGCCCGGCTGGCCCACTCAAGAAGTTCCAGCGTCCGGTCGAAGGTCGCATCATCGCGCCGGTCTTCAACCACACTGCAGGCATGGGCAACGGTGGTACGGTCCCGCTCAAATAGACGGCCAACCTCGGTCAGACTGAGCCCAAACCCGACGTGGCTCAGGTACATTGCAACCTGCCGGGCCAACGCCACCCGCGCTCGACCCCGTGAAGCCCGTCTCAGATCTTCGACCAGCACGTCGAACACCTGCGACACGGCGGCTTCAACGGCAACTCTCGATCGCGGCACACTTCGCGAGCGCTCCCAGCCGACCGATGATCGATCGTCTCGCGCAAAATTAACGGCCATAACGTGTTGCATAGGCGCGCATGAGCGATCCCCCGCGACAATCGCGTCGGATTTCGGGGAGCCAATGCACGAAATCGGCGGTCTACCGTTAAACGTAGTTGCTTCAGGGCGATGGCAAGATAGATTCAAGTCAGTCGAAATGTTGCATGTCACGATTACTAACCCTCGAAAATGCTTTACTTGAATTGCTGGCTGACTTCACAAACCATACACGCAATTGCTTCGCGGCTTTCGCAACATTAGAGGATAAGTGAACGGGAGGGGATAAGTGGGAGCCCACTCAGCCAGCTTCTTCAGCCGCCCTCCCTTTCCATGATGCCAAGGCTTATACCCATGCATTACCTGCTGGCGCACTGTGAGAACCCAGACTACTCGTTCACAGGATTTGGCCAGTTGCCGCCGTCAAACAGCTCTCCATCAAGCCACCGTTTGCGCTCCAGGCGGACTTGGGGCCATGAAAGCCCCGCGCCCAATGAGCATCAAGGGCCGCCCGCCCCTTGGCTCGATGCCCAGGCATTATGGGAAATCTCCCGGCTTGCTCCGCAATCGCTTCCGTTTGCGAAGACTTCATCGGAAGCCGCTTCCCAGCCCGCCGCCGAAGACGCCGCGGCAACAAGAACAGCACGCCCTGATGCTTCGACGGCTGGCGAAAGCCCCCTCCGATTGCTCGCAATACTGCGCGCAATACTGCGGGCCGAGCGACAGCGCGGACTTGAAGGCCACTGGGCCTACGATCTCGCGCGCCACACCCAGTTGCTGGCTCTTTACCGAAAGCTCCTTCGCCGGCACCTCACACTCCGGACCTGAAGCCGCGCAATCCAACGACACAAAAATCGCGCAAAAAAAAGAGCGGGGCCAAAGCCACCGCTCATTTTCCAACTAATAGTCAGGCCACTTGTGCCACGGGGTGAACTTACTTCTCCCGGCGCGTACCCAATCCCATCTTCTTAGCCAGATCCGAACGGGCCCGCGCGTAATTCGGAGCCACCATCGGATAATCATGCGGCAGCCCCCACTTCTCGCGATAATCTTCCGGCGAGAGGTTGTAGTGGGTCCGCAAATGACGCTTCAAGGATTTGAACTTCTTTCCATCCTCTAGGCAGATAATGAAGTCGGGCATCACCGACTTCTTCACGGGCACCTTCGGCTTCAACTCTTCTCGCTCAGGCACGACCACCGAACCCGAAGCGCGCGACAGCGCCGCGTGCGTTTCGTTGATCAACTGCGGAATATCGGTTGCAACGACCGTATTGTTGCTGACATAAGCCGAGACAATCTTTGCGGTCAGTTCAACAAGTTCGGGTTGAGGTGCATCGTCCATGGTTTTTCCTTGGTCCAAAGGTTTTTTCTCCCCAAAACCTGCTTCTGCACAGCATCTCCAAGTGGTGCGTGTCACCACGACGACAGCATCGTCGACGCTTGCGAGCATTCGCGGCTGCTTGACTTGAGGCGTTCAAGTTACGGCAGCGTATCCGGAGGAGCTCTTTATTGATGGCCTCTTGGACTATAAAGGACGAAAAGTGTCAATACAGAAAAACGGTGTTGTCATGCGACCGTTCATTGAATTAATGATGTTGTCGATAGAAATTCCATGTAACGGACCATAGTTCAGCCAGTGTAGTCGCGACATTCAGCCGCGTTCATTCTCGCCAACCACGAAGTCAAACCAATAGGCGCAAGCAGGCATGTGATTGAAATGCGCCGCGGACCAGGAACGTGCGCAAGCCCGAAGGACTTTCCCTGGCACGACGCTTTCAACAAGCGTCGCCCTCATGATCTTCGCGCGTTAAGATCATCGTACAGGAACGTGCCCACTGGCCCGCACGAGGAGATCGCCGATGCCGCCACCAAGCGACAGCACCGACAACAAGCCGGAAGGCGCAGAGCCCGGAGAAGACAAATCCGTTGCCGCGAAAACCGATGCCGAATGGCGCGAGACGTTGCCGCCGGAGGTCTACCAGATCACACGCAAACACGCGACGGAACCCGCCTTCTCACACCCCTACAACGAGGAAATATCGGCAGGGATGTATGCCTGCGTCTGCTGCGGCGAACCCCTGTTTGATGCCGGCACAAAGTTCGACTCCGGCACTGGTTGGCCTAGCTTTTTCTCTCCCGCCACCGACGACGCCATCGCCGAGCATACTGACCGCTCTTTGTTCATGCGCCGCACCGAAGTCAGATGCAAAGCCTGTGACGCCCATCTTGGCCATGTCTTCCCTGATGGCCCGGCACCGACCGGACAGCGCTACTGCATCAACGGACTGGCCTTGAAGCTGAAACCAAGCGAAGACTGAAGGTCCAAAAGCCAGATCCGCCCAACGATCCTGCCTCCCCTCTTCACGCTGTAATTATCAAGAACGCGCGTTGACCGCGCCGGAGCCCCCATGACCAACGCCGCCAATTCCATGCCGCCGCCACGCGCGCCCCGCCGGCCTCACGTCACAACTCACCACGGCGTGGAGCTGACGGACGAATACTCGTGGATGAGAGCGGACAATTGGCAGGAAGTGATGCGCGACCCGTCAAAACTTCCAACCGACATTCGCGCCCATCTCGAAGCCGAAAACGCCTACACGAATGCCGCCCTGTCTGAGACCCGCCCGCTCCAGGACGTACTGTTTGAGGAAATGAAGGGACGCATCAAGCCCGACGACAGTTCGGTCCCGAACGCTGACGGCCCTTACGCCTATTCATCCCGCTTCGTTCCTGGCGGTCAGTATCCGCAGGTCTGCCGGATGCCGCGAGATGGCGGTGAAACATCGGTTTTGCTCGATGGCAACGTGGAAGCCGAAGGCAAGGCCTACTGGCAGCTTGCGGGCGCAAGTCACAGCCCCGATCACAATTTGCTGGCCTACGCAGTCGATGAAAAAGGCTCCGAACTCTTCACGATAAGGCTTCGCGACCTCGAAACCGGCCGCGACCTGACCGACGAGATCCCCGGCACACGCGGCGCCATGGAATTCTCAGCCGACAGCAAGACGCTCTTCTACGTTCGCCTTGATGAAAACCACCGCCCCCTTCAGGTCTACCGCCACAGAATCGGCACTCCCGCCTCTGACGACCAGTTGGTCTATGAGGAAGCAGACACCGGTTTTTACGTCGGGCTTTCAAAAACGCAATCCGGAGCGTTCATCCTTATTGAATCGCACGACCACCAGACCAGCGAAGTCCACCTGATCGACGCCAGCAAGCCTGATGCTGCTCCCCGCGTGATCGTCAAACGCCAGGTCGGCCATGAATACGCGGTTGAACATCGCGGTGAGAAGCTGATCATCACCACCAATTCAATAGGCGCCGTCGACTTTCGCGTGATCGAAGCACCGCTCACCAACCCGGAGCCGGGTGCCGATTGGGGCAATTGGCACGAGGTCGTCCCCCACAAGCCCGGGCGATTGATCCTCGACACAGTTGTCTATTCCGGACACACAGCCCGCCTTGAGCGTGAAGACGGCCTGCCGCGCATCGTCATTACACCTGTAGACGGCAGCAGCGAGCACGCCATTAGCTTTGACGAAGAGGCCTATTCGCTGGGCCTTTCTTCCGGCTACGAATACGAAACGAGCATGACCCGCTTCCACTACTCGTCAATGACCACGCCCACCGAGGTCTACGATTACGACATGGCCAGCCGTGAGCGCACCCTGCGCAAACGCCAGGAAGTCCCCAGCGGCCACAACGCCTCCGACTACGTAACGCGACGCCTCTTGGCACCGGCCAAGGACGGCGAACTCGTGCCCGTCTCTGTGCTCTATCATAAGAACACCAAGCTCGACGGCTCAGCGCCGCTACTGCTGTACGGGTACGGCTCCTATGGCATCTCCATCCCCGCTTCCTTCTCGACCGGCCGCCTCAGCCTGGTCGATCGCGGCTTCGTCTATGCCATCGCCCACATCCGCGGCGGAAAGGACAAAGGCTACGGCTGGTATCTCGACGGGAAGATGCAGCGCAAACTCAACACGTTCACCGACTTCATCGCAGCCGGCGAGCACCTCGCGAACGAACGACTGACTTCGCGCGGCCGCATCGTGGCCCATGGCGGATCGGCCGGCGGAATGCTGATGGGTGTGGCAGCCAACATGGCACCCAACCTGTTTTTGGGCATCATCGCCGATGTCCCATTCGTCGACGTCCTCAACACGATGCTCGATAAGGATCTTCCGCTGACCCCGCCGGAATGGCCTGAATGGGGCAACCCGCTCACCAGCCGGGAGGAGTTCGATATCATCCGCTCCTATAGTCCCTACGATAACGTCGCAAAAATCGCCTACCCGCACATCATGGCGTTTGCCGGCCTCACCGATCCGCGCGTCACGTATTGGGAGCCGGCCAAATGGATCGCCCGCCTGCGCGACCACAACACCTCTGACAACATGATCTTGTTGCGCACCAACATGGATGCAGGCCATGGCGGAGCCTCCGGCCGCTTCGAAGCGCTGAAGGAAACCGCCCTCGATTACGCTTTCGCCCTGAAGATCACCGGCCTGGCCGACGCATAATCGCACCCCGCGCAGGCGCAGCGAACGATGTGAGCTATACGCACCGTGAGCGAGATCATTCGGCCCGCAGGGCCGTGGAGAAAGGCGAACCGGCCGCTCCACAACGGCTTGCCGATTGTGGACCCAAAGGAATCGCGCGCGCCCGCGCAGGCGCAGCGAACGAAGT
>CAYGRH010000048.1:0-14220 GCA_964352165.1 uncultured Hyphomicrobiaceae bacterium
GACCTCGGAAGCGACCCGGCTTCAGGCCGAACGTCTGGGTATTCCGCTGACAACACTCGATGATGAGCCTTTCCTCGATCTGACGGTTGATGGCGCCGATGAGGTCGATGATCAGTTGCGGCTGATCAAGGGCGGCGGCGGCGCGCTGCTGCGCGAGAAGATTGTTGCGACGTCTTCGGAGCGGATGATCGTGATTGCCGATGAAAGCAAGTCGGTGGCGACGCTGGGTACGTTTCCGCTGCCCCTGGAAGTCGTGCCGTTCGGCTGGCACGCAACGCGCGACATGGTGGAGATGATGGCGGCTGATGCGAGCTGTCACGGCGAAATCGCTCGCCGGATGAAGCCGGATGGCACGCCGTTTGTCACTGACAACGGCAACTATATCCTCGATTGCGAATTTGGCTCCATCCCCGAACCGGAGGCGCTGGACGATGCGCTCAAGCTGATCCCGGGCGTTGTCGAGAACGGCATGTTCATCGGCATCGCGGACGTTGCGATTTTTGCCAGCGAGGAAGGTGTGCGGGTCATTGCAGCAGACCTTGGAGATTCGGACGACGGCGAAGCCTGATTGACGGTCAATGAACCTCGAGCCTCGATCGGTGAAGTCATTCAAACACGCTCAAACACAGTGAATTCGGCTCAATCTGGCTCACAATCACGTTGGCTTGCCGGTGCGGCGTTGCGCGGTTGAGCCGATTGGGGCAATTTGCGCGCCCTCTAGGCAAGCTGGCGATCAGCGATCTTTCGGAGCGCGGCAGCGTTCCAGGAATGGCAACGGAACATGACTTCATTCGACTATGACCTGTTCGTCATTGGCGGCGGATCAGGCGGCGTGAGAGCAGGCCGGATTGCGGCGTCTTACGGAGCACGCGTTGCTGTTGCCGAGGAATACCGGTTTGGAGGAACCTGCGTCATCCGTGGATGCGTGCCAAAGAAGTTGCTGGTCTATGCCTCGCGCTTTCCTGACGCGTTCGAAGATGCGCAAGGGTTCGGCTGGTCACGCGAAGACGTCCGCTTCGACTGGCCGGCGCTTGTCGCCGCCAAGAACCGTGAGATTACGCGGCTGGAAGGCATCTACCGCTCGAACCTCGAGAAGTCCGGCGTCGAGCCGTTCGATGAGCGCGCCGAAATTGTCGATGCGCATACGGTTCGGCTATCGGCGTCGGGGCGGACGGTCAGTGCGGGCAAGATCCTTATTGCAACTGGAGGCACGCCCAACATCGATGAAAAGCTCGAAGGGCGCGAACACATAATCACGTCGAATGAGGCGTTCGACCTGAAGGAATTGCCACGCCGTATCGTGGTTGCGGGAGGCGGATACATTGCTGTCGAGTTCGCCGGGATCTTTGCCGGCCTCGGTGTCGAAACAACCTTGATCTACCGTGGTGAGAAAATCCTTCGCGGCTTCGATGAGGATATGCGCGATGGTCTGACGGCTGCATTCCGTAAGCGCGGCATTCGCCTTGTTCTGGGCCGGGTGTTCAAGCGCATCGAGAAAACCTCTGGTGGGCTCGTCGGGCATATGGATAACGACGCCACGCTGGAAGCTGATCAGATCATGTTTGCCATCGGACGCTCGCCCAACGTCAAGGGGCTGGGGCTTGAGGCGGCGGGCGTCACGCAGGGATGGAACGGACACGTCGTCGTCGATGACGATCAGCGCACCAACGTTGAAAGCATTTTTGCCGTTGGCGATGTTTGCGACCGGGTCAACCTCACGCCTGTCGCAATCCGCGAAGGACACGCGTTTGCCGATACGCAGTTCGGCGGCAAGCCATGGTCGGTGAGCCATGACATGATCCCGACGGCGGTATTCTCGACGCCTGAGATCGGGACGGTGGGGCTGCCGGAGCACGAAGCGCGCGAGATGCATCCAAACCTTGACGTCTACAAGTCAAGCTTCCGCCCGATGAAGGCGACAATCTCGGGGCGGGACGAGCGCACGATTATGAAGCTGCTCGTTGATGCCGATAGCGACAAGGTGGTCGGCTGTCACATTCTGGGGGACGATGCGGGCGAGATTATTCAAATGGCGGCAATTGCCATGAACATGGGGGCGCGGAAGTCCGATTTCGACCGGACCATGGCGCTCCACCCAAGTGCATCGGAGGAACTGGTGACGATGCGCGAGAAGTGGACGCCGCCGGCTCAAACGTAAGGTTGGCTGGTCATCCGAGCCGATTGGCATTGGGTTTTGATAGGCCTGACGCTCACCATTGTGCGAAACGCGGATTGCATCAAAAGGGCAGGGGCGTTATCCCCGCCAATTCAGATTGGCAGGAGACGGTTTCATGCAGCGCCTTGAAGGTAAAATCGCGATCATCACCGGGGCGGCGGCCGGCATCGGCCGTGCAATCGGGAATGTTTTTGCGCGGCATGGCGCGCATGTGATCTTGACGGACGTGAATGGCGAGGGCGCTGAATCGGCTGCCGCCGAAATCTCGTCGGTAGGGTTTGCCGCAACCGCGATGACGGTCGATGTTTCTCGCGGGCAGGATGTCTCGGCACTGTTCAAGCGGGTGGAGAGCGATCATGGCAAAGCGGACGTCATCGTCAACAACGCCGGGCTGAATGTGCGTGCTGATTTCCGTCATCTAACTGATGCGGAGTGGGTGAAGATCCGTGAGGTCAATCTGGACGGCGTAGTGCGCATCGCGCGCGATGGGTTTTCGCTGTTGAAGGCGTCAGGGCGCGGTTCGCTCGTCAATGTTTCATCCATCATGGGTCAACGGGGGCTTCGCCAACTCGCCGGCTATTCCGCCACGAAGGGAGCGGTGACGGCACTGACAAAAGCGCTGGCTGTCGAGTATGCGCCTTTCAACATCCGCGTGAATGCTTTGGCGCCTGGGTTTATAGAGACCGCTCTGACCGACCGGTTCATCCGCAATCCGCTGGTGGCCAAGGCGCTGATCGATCAGACGCCGATGCGCCGCTTCGGCAATGGCGAAGACGTTGCGAATGCCGCGCTGTTCTTGGCGTCTGATGAGGCTGCGTTCGTGACGGGCGCGGAACTGGCTGTCGACGGCGGTATGTCGGCAGGGCTCTAGCGCAGGTTTTGCGAGAGCTGCGTGTGTGTCTTTCTCTCTCTCTCTCACTTTCACTGACAGTTGAAGTATCCTGCCGCGACATCTGCGCCCGGCGTCAGGCCCTCGACACGGTTGATTGCTATAGTGCTTTTCGGGATTGGTTCGAAACGGATGTGGAGGCCGGCATGATTTTCGGAATGGCTCAGAAGGTTCGGGCGGGGGGAAGATTGCTGTCTGTTTCAGCGTTGGTTTCGCTCGCGCTGTTTGGCTGGATGACGCTTGCGACACCGGTTCGCGCTGATAGCTATGTCCTCGACCGGGAGCATACGGATGTGCGGTTTTCCTGGGACCATCTGGGGATGTCGCGTCAATCGGGGATCTTCCGCGACGTGATTGGGCGGGTGGAATTCGATCCGGCTCAGCCAGAAGCCAGCTCCGTGAATGTCACGATCAAGGTTGCGAGTATCCAGACGGGCGCGGCTGCGCTCGACCGGCATCTCACGCAGACGACGGACTTCTTCGATGTCGCCCGCCATCCAGACATCACGTTCAAGAGTTCGCGCGTGGCCATGACCAGTTCGCGCACGGCCAACATTGAGGGTGATTTGACGATTAACGGCATCACAAAACCGGTGACGTTAAGCGCGGTGTGGAACTTCACCGGCGAGCATCCGCTGTCGAACGTCAATCCGGTCTACAAGGGCGTGTTTGCGTCCGGCTTTTCGGCCCGCACGCAAATTCTGCGATCCGAGTGGGGGATTACGCGGACCGTGCCGCTCGTATCCGATGAGATCCGCATCACCATCGAAGCTGAAATGCTGAGGCGTTAAGGGCTCAGAGCCCGGCCACGGTTTCACTGATCAACTGGTCAACCACGGCCTTAAGAGCTGCGTCGTTGTCGGCTCCTTTTTGCAGTTGTGCCTGATAGGTCGAAACCTGGCGGTCGGCGCTGGTGCCGTTGCGAACGATCGCCACGGCATGTGCGATTTCTGCGGTGCACCCCAGGGCCTCGGCATCTTCAGCCAAGAGTTCGATCAGTTCGCCGACCAGATCGGCGAACGGGACGAGTTCGCCTTTGCCGAAATCGAACAGTGCGTCAGTCACGGCATACCGCTGCGCGCGCCAGCGGTTTTCCTCGATCAGAAACGCGGGGTATGAGCGCCAGGACTGGTTGTTGCGGCGCGCGCGATACAGCATCCGCAGGAGGCACACATAAAGCGCGGCGATGGCGAGGGCGTCGTCGATGCGGGGCGTGACGTCGGTAACGCGCATCTCAAGCGTTGGGAAACGGACCGAAGGCCTGAGGTCCCACCAGACCTTGGAGGCATCCTCAATCACCTTGTTGGCGATCAGTACGTCGACGGTGCGTTGGAACTCACCGTAGCTGCCAAAGCGCTGGGGCAGTCCGGTGCGGGGAAGTTCGTGAAAGATGGCCAGCCGGTAGCTCTTCAGGCCGGTATCGTCGCCCTGCCAAAACGGTGAGGAGGTGGACAGCATGAGAAGATGGGGCAGGAAGTAGCGAACCTGGTTCATCAGGTCGATGCGCAACTCCTGATCCTCGATGGCGACGTGTACGTGCATTCCGCAGATTGCAAGCCGGCGGCCGATGCCGCCGAAGTCGCGGGCAAGGGCCTGGTAGCGCTCTTTCGGTGTTGTTTCCAGGCTCGATTTTTTGGCAAACGGGTGGGTTGAGGCCGCAATGGGCGCCAGGTTGTGCGCTTTAGCATTGTCGGCAATGGTTCGGCGCAGATGGGAGAGTTCCTCGCGGGCGCCTGAAAACGTGCGGCAGACCTGGGTGCCGATTTCGATCTGTGAGCGGAAGAATTCGGGGCTGACCTGTTTGCCCAGTGCGTTTTCGCAGGCTGTCATCAACTCCTGAGGCGCGGGGGCCAAGTCGCGGGTTTGAAGATCGACGAGGTGGTACTCCTCCTCGATGCCGAAGGTAAAAGAGGGTTCGATGATGCTCATCTGCGGGCCTCATTGTCTTGCCGCCCGTATTCTTCGGGTCGTCGTGCCTGCAAAGGCTGCCAATACTTGCCCTCCATTGTCGCCCGGAGCGTTAGGCTTGCACAAGCGTTGAGACAGGGCCAAATTTAGTTTCCAGGCAACTGCCGATGGGCTGGCAAGTGCCGTAGGTATGGCCTATAAGCCCGTCTCATCGCCTCGAACTTGCAACTTCGTGACGGTCCAACAAGATTGCCGGGCACTAGCTCGGTGTTTGGGATCGTTCACCCTCAAAGACGACTGGAGATACGATATGGGCGCAGCTTGGGCTCCCGGCAGTTGGCGCGGCAAACCTATTTTGCAGGTTCCGGACTATCCGGATCAGGCGGTGCTTGCCGATGTCGAAGCGCAGCTCAAGACCTTCCCGCCACTCGTTTTTGCAGGTGAAGCGCGCGACCTCAAGAAGCGGCTTGCCGATGTCGCCCACGGCAAAGGCTTCCTGCTGCAAGGCGGGGATTGTGCCGAGAGCTTCCTTGAGCACAACGCCGACAATATCCGCGACTTCTTCCGGGTATTCCTGCAGATGGCTGCTGTGTTGACCTATGCCGGGCGAACGCCTGTCGTGAAGGTCGGCCGGATTGCCGGCCAGTTTGCCAAGCCGCGGTCTTCGCCAACGGAAAAGAAGGACGGCGAAGAATTGCCGAGCTATCGCGGCGACATCATTAACGGCACAGACTTTACGCCGGATGCGCGCATTCCCGATCCCGTCCGGCAGCTCCGCGCTTACCGGCAGGCGGCCGCGACACTGAACCTGATCCGCGCGTTTGCGCAGGGCGGATATGCCGATCTCGATCGCGTCCATCAGTGGAACATGGGCTTCGTCAAGGATAGCCCGCAGGGCCACCGCTATCAGGAACTGGCCGACCGGATTGCTGAAACGCTGACGTTCATGCGTTCTTGCGGGATTACGCCGGACAACACCCCGCAGCTTCGCCAAACGCATTTCTACACGAGCCATGAGGCGTTGCTGCTGGGCTATGAAGAAGCGCTGACGCGGCTTGATTCCACCAGCGGGGATTATTACGCCACGTCGGGTCATATGATCTGGATCGGCGATAGAACGCGCCAGCCCGACCATGCGCACGTCGAATATGCGCGTGGGGTGAAAAACCCGATCGGCCTGAAGTGCGGACCTTCGATGGAGCCGGAAGGTCTCGTGCGTTTGATCGATGCTTTGAACCCGGACAACGAAGCAGGCCGCCTGACGCTGATCTGCCGGTTCGGTGCCGATAAGGTTGGCGACCACCTGCCCAAGCTTATCCGTGCTGTCGAGAAGGCCGGTCAGACGGTGGTGTGGTCATGCGATCCCATGCACGGAAACACGATCTCGGCTGCATCCGGCTATAAGACGCGCCCGTTCGAGCGTATCTTAAAAGAGGTCGGCGCATTCTTTGATGTGCACCGGGCCGAAGGGACTTATGCCGGCGGTATTCACGTTGAGATGACAGGTCAGAACGTGACGGAGTGCACGGGCGGCGCGCATGCCATTTCGGATGCGGAACTTTCCGATCGGTACCACACGCACTGTGATCCGCGGTTGAATGCAGACCAGTCGCTGGAATTGGCGTTCCTGGTTGCCGAGCGCATGAAGCAAGACCATGCCTGTGTCGAAAATCCGCTTGCGGAATCGGCCTGAGCGCAATGGCGCTGTGACGAAGATACGATCGGGTTAGGCCGGCTGCCATGGTAGCCGGCCTGTCGTTTTCAGGAGGCCATTCCGGTCTCGAAATTTCCGGGCTGAAACCATGAAAATTGCGCTCGCACAGCTCAATCCGACGGTCGGCGATATCGCCGGGAACGTCGCCAAGCTCAAGTCAGCCCGCCAGTCCGCGGGACAGGCGGGTGCCGACCTTATCGTTTTTTCGGAACTGTTTATTACAGGGTATCCACCTGAAGATCTCGTCTTGAAGCCGGCATTCCAGGCTGCAGCGCGACGGGCGGTGGAAGAGCTTGCAATCGAGCTTGGTTCGGGCGGGCCTGCCGTTCTTGTCGGCACTGTCTGGCCGGAAGCCGGGCAGGTCTACAACGCGGTGGTGCTGCTCGATGAAGGTAAGGTGCAGGCGGTCCGCACCAAGGTCGATTTACCGAACTACGGCGTGTTTGATGAAAAGCGGGTGTTCGCCTCCGGACCACTACCTGGGCCTATCCCGTTTCGCGGGATGAGGATTGGTGCGCCTATCTGCGAAGACATCTGGCGCGAAGACGTGGTGGAGTGCCTGAGCGAATGCGGTGCTGAAATCCTGATCGTACCGAACGGGTCGCCGTTCGACTGGAAGAAGCCCGATCTCCGCTTGAACATCTGCGTCGCCAGAGTGACAGAGAGCGAACTGCCGCTGGCCTACGTCAACCAGGTTGGCGGGCAGGACGAACTTGTCTTCGATGGTGCGTCCTTTGTCCTCAATGCCGACCGCTCGCTCGCGGTCCAGATGCCGGCTTGGGAAGAGTGTGTTGTTGTTACCGAATGGGCGCGCGGTGATGACGGCTGGGAATGCAAAACCGGGGAGCGCATCACAGTGGAGGCCGGGGATGCGGCGGCCTATCAAGCCTGCATGCTGGGCTTGCGCGATTACGTCGACAAGAATGGTTTTCCAGGTGTGGTCTTGGGCTTGTCGGGCGGGGTCGATTCCGCGCTTGTCGCCGCGTTAAGCGTCGATGCGCTTGGAGCCGATCGCGTGCATTGCGTCATGCTGCCTTACCGCTACACGTCAACTGAGAGCCTGGATGATGCGTCGGCCTGCGCCAAGGCACTGGGGCTGCGCTACGATACGATTGCTATTGCACCGGCGGTCAGCGGTTTTGAAAACATGCTGGCTGAGATGTTTTCTGGAAAAGAACCGGGCGTTGCGGAGGAGAACATTCAAAGCCGCGTGCGCGGCACGGCTTTGATGGCGATCTCCAACAAGTTAGGTTTCATGGTTGTTACGACCGGCAACAAGTCAGAAATGTCGGTGGGGTATGCGACGCTTTACGGTGATATGAACGGTGGCTTCAATCCCATCAAAGACCTCTACAAGCTGGAGGTTTACCGGCTTTCCGAATGGCGCAATGAAAACCAGCCCAAGGGCGGCATGGGGCCTGCGGGCGTCGTGATCCCGGCCAACATTCTGACCAAGGCACCGACAGCAGAGCTGCGTGAAAACCAGACCGATCAGGACAGCCTTCCGCCCTACGATGTGCTTGATGCGGTGCTCCGCGGTCTGGTCGAGGAAGAAGCTCCGATCGCCGAGATCGTCGCGCGCGGGTTTGACGAGGACGTCGTTCGCAAGGTGGAGCGGTTGTTGTACATCTCCGAATACAAGCGTCGGCAGGCGGCACCGGGGGTCAAGATATCGTCGCGCAACTTCGGACGGGACCGGCGCTATCCCGTGACGAACAAGTTCCGTGATCCTGGTGTAAGTGTTGATGGGGGCGAGACGCGTCAGGGCGGCGTGACCTACGTGGAGACACCCAATATCGAAAGCGGCGATGCAGGCTGAGAATCTGCACAACCAGGGCAGCGCGCGGCTCGCTGTGCTGCCGGGAGAATGGTTAGGGTTCTGACAACGGGTTTCATGCACAATCGACTGCCAGATGTCTTTGCATTCTAGCGAAGACACGGGCGCAGTCTGCGGCTTTTATCCGCGGTGTCATGGTTCACGGACGTTATGGCCAGCACATTTCATTTTGATAAGGCCCCGCCGATGTGGTGGCTGGAAGGGGGCAGCCCGGTACGGTCCGCGCCGTCAGGGCCCGCGGTGAGCCTGGATGACATGCTTTGTCTTGGACGGAGAAGCGTGCGTCTGAGCGAGATTGCCGGGTATGAACACACTTTCGAAGAAGCGCGCGACGTGGAAGGCCTGATCATTGCAGGGGCCGGGTTTTCGTTCGTTGCGATGTTGGTATTGATTGGCGTGATGGGCTTCGGTTTTCACTCCAATTTTCTGCTCGCATTCGTTTTCCTGATGTTTTTCGGGTGCGCGAGCTTTGTCGAAGTGCTGGGCGTCAAGGCAATCGGCATGCATCGCGTCGTCGTGTGGACTGGCGCAGGTGAAGAAATCTCGTTTTGTTGCAGCGATGACGATCAGGTTGAGCGGCTGGTTGCGCTATTGGATGCTTCGCTGCCGGACGAATAATCCTTGATGGCGGCTGCTGGGCTAAAAGGCCCGACTGGGACTGGCGTGGCGAGAGCTGGCGTGCTGAGCGAGACGGCTTGTAGCTTTCGTGGTAGGGCAGGGACGCGCTGGCCGTTGTCGCTGGCGGGATCTTATCGGCAACCTTCAAGATTTCGAGAGATATGACCGTTTCAGTACGCTTCGCGCCAAGCCCGACCGGGCGGCTCCATATCGGAAATATTCGCACCGCAATTTTGAATTGGCTGTTTGCTCACAAGGCGGGCGGGCAATTCATCTTGCGTTTTGACGATACCGATACCGAACGCTCGCGAGAGGAATTCGTTGAGGCAATTCGGACGGACCTCAACTGGCTGGGGCTTAAATGGGATAGCGAAGAGCGTCAGACTTCACGGACCAAGCGGTACGATGAGGTTGTGGCCCGGCTGAAGGAAAGCGGTCAGCTTTATGCCTGTTATGAAACGTCCGATGACCTTGATCGCAAGCGCAAACGCCAACTCGCGCGCGGGATGCCGCCGATCTATGATCGGACCGGATTGAAGCTGACGGCAGAAGAACGCAGCGCGCTGGAAGCTGAAGGGCGCAAACCGCATTGGCGTCTCGTTCTGCCGAACACTGAATCCAGCCACGGCGCAGGTTATCAGCCGGGTGGGGATCTGGCGCCGATGCCGACCATCGTGTCGTGGAACGATTTGGTGCGCGGCGATCAGACGGTCGATCTTGGTTCGTTGTCCGACCCGGTTCTGATCCGCGAAGATGGCTCGTATCTCTATACGCTGACGAGCGTCATCGATGATGCGGACATGGGCATCACACATATCATCCGCGGGGAAGATCACGTCACCAATACGGGCGTGCAGCTTGCCCTTTTCGATGCCATCGGGGCGGAGCCGCCGATCTTTGGGCATCACAATCTTCTTATAGCGAGTGACGGGCAGGCGCTGTCGAAGCGGCTGGGTGCGTTGTCGATCCAGTCGATGCGCGAGAGTGGGTTGGAGCCACTTGCGGTTTGCGCGCACGCCGCGTTGATCGGAACCTCCGATCCGGTTGAACCGCATGCGAGCCTTGATGCGCTGGCCGGCCTGTTCTCGCCGGATAAATTGTCATCGGCACCTGCACGTTTCGATATGGGTGAGTTGACCGGGCTCAACGCCAAGTTCCTGCATGGCATGGTGTATGACGCCGTTGCCGATCGGCTTGCTGATGCAGGCATCGCGGGCGGTGAAGACTTCTGGCTGGCGGTGCGCGGCAACCTTGAAAAGTTTGAAGACGCCAAGGTGTGGTGGGATGTCGTTGCGGGCAGTATTGCGCCGTCGGTCGAGGATGAGGCGTTTCTCGGCAAGGCTGCGGAATTGCTACCCGATGAGCCCTGGGACGGTGCGACGTGGTCTGCGTGGACGAGCGCCCTGAAAGCTGAAACGGGAGCGAAAGGCCGCGCGCTGTTTCATCCGCTGAGGCTTGCCCTGACGGGGCGCGACAAGGGACCGGAACTGAAAGACCTCTTGCCTCTGATCGGCCGGGAGCGTGCTCTGGCGCGCTTGCAGGGCCGGACGGCTTAAGAACGGAGTGTCGGCACGGTGGTGAGGCCTCAGCTCACGCCACGTATCAGACGGTTTCGGGATCGGCGATGGCGCGGATGGCAGTTGGCGCAATGGCTTGATGCTCGTCTGACTTGCGCATGAACGTGAGTGGCAGTGCGAGCTGCGGGGACACGTTGCGCGTTCCGTAGGATGTGACGACGTAACCGTGGCGGTTGAAAAAGCCGACGGCGTTGTTCAGCGCGCCCACGCCGAATTCGCTGAAGCCTGCCTGGCGAGCCTCCTTCTCAGCTTGTGCAAGAAGGGCTGATCCAATGCCGACCCTGGTAAAGAACGGGCGCACGAATATCGACCGGATGCGCGCCAGTTGATTGTTTTCATTTGAAGGCTGCCAACTGACCGTGCCGATGAGATCGCGGGCGTAGGGCGGGCCGACAAACGCACCAATCAGCGGGTTGGACAGCAGCTTTTCGGCATATTCGGGCGTGCGCACCGTGGTGCGGAAGGCGTCAATCTCTTCAGGCCGCAACACGTCGGAAGACAGCAGACCGATACTTATTCCGTGAACATAGCGCACGTCGGACAGATCGTCGGGGCCAAGCGCGCGGAACGATGCGGCGAGGTTTAACTTGGCTTTTGTGTCCGATCCCGAGAGCACCTGCATTGCTATGGCCCCATTAATCTACGCCGAAATAAGGCGTCACGGGTTTATTTTCGCGGGTATTTCGCGACGATTGCAAGCCCCGATTGCTTCATGTTTGAGGTTTACATGTTCAGTGGTTGATGTTCAGTCAATTTTGACACACCGCGAGGGGGCAATAGCCCTGCCTGCAGAGTGGTCCGTGCTGGAGCGATGACGCCCGCGCGCTCCTGTGAGGGCGGCGGGGTCGTTCAGATTTTGGATGAGCATCTGCCGGCAGAGTGATGCGTTGATGAAAGACGCCTCAGCGCTTGGGCGAAAACTGGGGCACTTCGGCGCGTTTTTCGGTCTCAGGCGCGCCGGCGGGCACTGGTGCACCTGGGGTGCCCGCAGGTGACTGGGGCACAAACTCGGCCTGTTTGCACGAGCACCCTGCGATGTATTCCTTGCGGTATTTGAACGCTGTCTTCAGCTTTGTGTACGGCTCATTCGTGATCACCGATACCATCTGGTCGATGCTGCCACCGGGGTTTTGATAATAGAACAGCTCGGCTGGCGCAGCGCACTGTTGCTGGCAAACATCCTGGTCGCGCTGGAAGTGGTTTGGGAGTGTCGAGAAGCTGACGGGGAAATAATACCCGTCGCAGGCGCGCACGCACATCGTGCGGTAGGTGGCAAACGGCAGAGCCTGATAGCGGTTGCCGCCGTAACCGCTGTCGCTTTCGCCGTCATTCCAAAAGCCTAGCGGTCCGCGGTCGCGGCGGCGGGCTTCCTGCTGGTAGGCTGCGCCGCAATTATTGCGCGCGAGTTCTCTGATGATCTCGTCCTGGTAGGATTGGCTGCCCGCGCTTTCGAGCGATTGCCGTTGGGCTTCGAGATCTGCAAGCCTGCGGCTGGCATCTTCGACTTCGCGTGCCTGCTTTACGCAAGACCGTGTGCGACGCAGGGTTTTGGAAAACAGGAAGTATTCATAACAACCGCGACGGTCGAGTTCGTCTTCTCCGCGGCGAATGTCGCGCTGGAGCTGGCGCATTTCGTTTTGGATGGCGGGTAACTGGGTGCGGGCCTGACCGCCGCGCTGGCTTTCCTCAACCATGCGCTGTTCGAGCTGCAGGCAGACGGAACTGCGGGCCGACCAGCCGTTTCCAGCGCTGTCGCCGCCAGGGCGGACGGTCGGCTGCGGGGCCGCGCGCGGGGTATCGCGATAGACGGGCTGGCGCGGGGTTGGAGCGGGAGAATCGTTTTCCCATGGCCATTGGAAGCCCTGGGCTGACACGGGGGCTATACCCTGTCCAAAAATTGCGGCAACGAGCACGCCCACAACGCCGGCGCACGCAGTTGCGGCCCTGCGCACGCGCACAAAGGCTCGTCCGCTGTTCGGGTTATTTGCTGTCTGCCTAATGTTGCCGCTCATTCATCAACACGCTTGTGGTTTCGGCCTGGTCGCCTGCGGATTTGCCTCAGTGGCATAATTTACATCTGCCGGTGTGCAGGAACGCTGCGTCTTGCCGCGGCTGCGTTCCAGCGTCCTCTCGCGCGTCCATCACAATAGTTTCGCAGTTCATCGTGGGTCAATGCATCCCAATCATGGCATTCCGATGGGTTTGATGCCGGGTTTATCCACGGTCTTTATCGATTTTCTGCGGCGGTTACGATGTGCTGCGGCGTCTACCATGGCCGGGCTCGTTGCTTGACGGTATGCGGCGGAGTGACCATAACGCCCGGCGGAAGGCTGCAGCGTTGAAAACCTGCTGTAAACCTTGGTTGCGGCATTATTGACAGACTTGTACCGGACTAGCCTCATATGGGCTCATTGTGTCGCGCTTCGGCAGGCGTTTGCGGGGCTGGTTTGGTTTCGGTCTTGGCAGTGGGTGCGTGACCATTTCGCCGGACCGGTGAGCCCGCATCAACAGGCAGGCCGATTTCGCGGGGGCCGACAGTCCAGTCTGTTTGCACACGATTGCCGGGCGGGCCATTGCGGTAGCGGCTGATTTAGAGGAACGAACCTGTGTCGCTGACGCTCTACAATACTTTGACGCGGTCGAAGACGCCGTTTGAACCGATCGATCCGGACAACGTGCGCATGTATGTGTGCGGACCGACGGTCTACGATTTTGCCCATATCGGTAACGCGCGGCCCGTCATCGTGTTCGACGTGCTGTTCCGGCTGCTGCGATTTCTGGCGGCACAGGGCGAGTGGGACGGCGGCAAGGGCAACACCAAAGTCACCTATGTGCGCAACATCACCGACGTCGACGACAAGATCAACGCGCGCGCCGCGCAGGAGTATCCCGACCTGCCGCTGAATGAGGCGATTGCCAGGGTCACGGAAAAGACGACCGCGCAGTTTCATGCCGATATCGCAGCGCTTGGCGTGCTGCCGCCGACGGTCGAGCCGCGCGCAACCGATCACATCGCGCAGATGAAGGCGCTGATCGAGGCGCTGGTTCAAAAGGGTCATGCCTACGTTGCCGAAGGCCATGTGCTGTTTGATGTGCCCTCCATGCCGGAGTATGGAAAGCTCTCCGGGCGGTCGCTGGAAGAGATGGAGGCGGGCGCCCGCGTCGAGGTCGCGCCCTACAAGAAAGACCCGATGGACTTCGTCCTTTGGAAGCCGTCGAAGCCGGGCGAACCTGGTTGGCCGTCACCGTGCGGGATCGAGGGTGTCGGGCGTCCGGGCTGGCACATCGAGTGCTCGGCGATGGCGGGTCAGCATCTGGGCGAAGTGTTCGACATTCATGGCGGCGGAATCGACCTGACGTTTCCGCATCATGAAAACGAGATCGCGCAATCGCGCTGCGCGCATGGCACTCAGGCAATGGCGCGGGTGTGGATGCACAACGGCTTTCTGCAGGTCGAAGGCGAGAAGATGTCGAAGTCGCTCGGCAACTTCATCACGATCC
>CAYGRH010000049.1:0-10009 GCA_964352165.1 uncultured Hyphomicrobiaceae bacterium
GTGTACGAGGCCGTGCTGGCCGAACTTGGGCCGCTAGCTACCGCTGAGTAGTCCCGGATTTTCAAATGCCGCGCGGGTCTTTAGAGGCGCTGGCGACGGGAGCATTCAAAACGAACTGGAAAGCGGCTGGATAGGCGGGCCCTAATCAGGCGGCCGTCTTGCCGGCCTGCAACGCCTTCAGCTCTTCGATGGCAATGCCAAGATGCATGCGGGCATCGTCGTCGTTGGCACTATCGAGGGCGGCCTGAACGGCATCGAGTTCCTGCTCGAGCATCTCGGGATCGACCTCGTCAACAATGAAGGCGCGCTCGGCCAGGATGGTCAAGGCTTCAGGCGTTACATCTGCAAATCCGGAGCGGACGTAGATCCGCTTCTTTCCATCGCTGAGGTTTGCGCGAATGACACCGGGGCGCAGCGCCGAGATTACCGGAGCATGAAGCGGCAGAACGGTGAATTCTCCTTCGGCGCCGGGCACGATGACTTGTTCGGCGTCCGCCGACATCAGGATGCGCTCCGGGCTGACGAGTTCGAATTTGAACGTAGCTGCCATCTTTTTCGACCTTCAATGCTTTCCCGTACCCCATACGAGGGGCTCGAATGTTTGGCGACGCGATGCGGACCGGACCAGAGCCGCCTTAATGCGCGTTGGCGACAGCGAAGTCTGCGAGACTGGCCCCAGGTTCAGTCGCCGGTCTTCTCGCGAACGCTTTCGGGCGTCTGCAATCCCGTACCGCAGAAAGGGCAGAAGAAGAGGGGATGGTCGACCATGCCAATCTCATCCTCGTCGGTGTCGATCATTCCCACCGACATATACAAAACGTCGTCGTCGCCGGCGGTAATGAGCGGATCGAAGTCCTCGCCGCTCATCGCTTCTTTAAGTTCAACGCAGCATGTCCCGAAGCCGCGCAGATCGGGCTTTTCCGCACCGTTGTCCATTTCGTCGGCATTTTCGTTAGACATGGGCCATTCCAATTCTTGTTATCAGGCCAGTTCACGTTTCGGCGGGGCGGCGTCCGGAATGACCTCAAAGAGGCACCCGGACGTTGCGCGGCACTTATCGCCAAGCAGATTACGCGGCTTCCGCCAGCTTTTCTGCTTTTTCCATAGCTTCTTCAATCGAGCCGACCATGTAGAAGGCCTGCTCGGGCAGATGATCGTAGTCGCCGGCGCAAAGGCCCTTGAAGCCCTTGATCGTGTCGGCGAGGTCGACAAGCTTACCGGGCGAGCCCGTGAACACTTCCGCCACTGTGAATGGCTGAGACATGAAGCGCTCGATCTTGCGCGCGCGGGCCACAACCAGTTTGTCTTCCTCAGACAGTTCGTCCATGCCCAGGATCGCGATGATGTCTTGAAGCGACTTGTAGCGCTGGAGCGTTTCCTGGACTTCGCGGGCAACCTGGTAGTGCTCTTCGCCGATGATGCGCGGGTCGAGCATGCGCGAGGTGGAGTCGAGCGGGTCAACGGCCGGGTAGATGCCTTTTTCCGCGATCGAGCGCGAAAGAACGGTCGTTGCGTCGAGGTGGGCAAAGGTCGATGCAGGCGCCGGGTCGGTGAGGTCGTCTGCGGGAACGTAGACGGCCTGCACGGACGTGATCGAGCCCTTCTGAGTGGTCGTGATGCGCTCCTGCATGCTGCCCATGTCGGTTCCGAGTGTTGGCTGATAGCCCACAGCCGAAGGGATGCGGCCGAGGAGCGCGGACACCTCGGAGCCTGCCTGGGTAAACCGGAAGATGTTGTCGACGAAGAACAGAACGTCCTGGCCCTGATCGCGGAAGTGTTCGGCAACTGTCAGACCGGTGAGCGCAACGCGGGCGCGGGCGCCTGGAGGCTCGTTCATCTGGCCGTAAACCAACGCTGCCTTGGAGCCGGCAGCGGATCCGTCGTTCTTCTTGGGATCGACGTTCACCTTCGACTCGATCATTTCGTAATAGAGGTCGTTTCCTTCGCGCGTGCGCTCGCCTACACCGGCAAACACCGAGTAGCCGCCGTGGGCCTTCGCGATGTTGTTGATGAGTTCCATGATGAGAACAGTCTTGCCGACGCCTGCGCCGCCGAACAGGCCGATCTTGCCGCCCTTGGCGTATGGCGCCAGAAGGTCGACGACCTTAATGCCGGTAACGAGGATTTCGGCTTCCGTTGACTGTTCGACGAACTCGGGCGCCTGGGCGTGGATCGGGCGGAGATCATCGCTCAGAATCGGGCCGGCATCGTCAACAGGCTCACCGATGACGTTCATGATGCGGCCAAGGGTTCCTTCGCCCACGGGTACAGCAATGGCGCGGCCCGTGTCGGTTACTTCCTGCCCGCGCACGAGGCCTTCGGTGGAGTCCATGGCGATGGTACGGACCGTGTTTTCACCGAGGTGCTGGGCAACCTCAAGCACCAGCCGTCCACCCTGGTTGGTGGTTTCGAGCGCGTTCAAAATCGCGGGGAGACCGCCATCAAACTGCACGTCGACGACGGCGCCGGTGACCTGCCTGATGCGACCGTTTCCTTTTTTGTCAGCCATGAGCCTATCCTCGTCTTTCAATACCTGGGTCAGAGCGCTTCGGCGCCCGAGATGATTTCAATGAGTTCTTTGGTGATGTTCGCCTGGCGCTGACGGTTGTAGGTGACGGTCAGCTTGTCGATCATGTCCCCGGCGTTACGGGTGGCGCTGTCCATCGCTGACATCCGTGCGCCCTGTTCTGACGCGGCATTTTCCAAGAGGCCGCGGAACAACTGGGTCGAAATGTTCCTGTTGAGCAGGTAGTCCAGGATGATGTCTTCCTCAGGCTCGTATTCGTAGGCGACATTGGCGCCCGATGCCTTCTCATCCGCGCTGCCGGCTTCGGGCAGGCGTGCGGGGATAAGCTGAAGGGCCGTCGGCACCTGCGAGATTACGGACCTGAATTCCGAGAAGAACATCGTGCAGACGTCGAATTCGCCCGCCTCGAACATGCTCATAATTTTCGCGGAGATCTCTTCGGCTTTGTCGAACTTCATCTGCTTGATGCCAGCGAGGCTGATGCGATCAAGGATGTTGCGGCCGAGGTCACGCTTCAAGTTATCAGCGCCCTTGCGACCGACCGTCATGATCTTCACGGTTTTACCGGCGGACAAAAGCCTGTTGGCGTGTTGGCGCGCCAGTTTGGAGATATTGGAGTTGAAGCCGCCGCAAAGGCCGCGTTCGGCCGTCATGACAACCAGCAGGTGGACGTCGTCCTTGCCTGTGCCGACCAGCAGTTGCGAAGCGCCTTCCGGATTGGCAACGCTTCCAGCTAGGTTGGCCAGAACCGCGTCCATGCGCTCCGCATAGGGCCGGGCGGCCGTCGCGGCTTCCTGCGCACGGCGCAGTTTCGCTGCCGCAACCATCTGCATGGCCTTGGTGATCTTACGCGTCGCCTTAACCGAGGCGATACGATTTCTAAGGTCCTTCAAGCTCGCCATTCGAGCGTCCTAACGTCGGGTCGCGGCCCACCGGGCCCGTTCTCGGTATGCCGATCCTAGACATGCCCTTGGTCAAGGCATCTCCAGGCCGGCGCAATCAAAGTGCGAGGTTGTAGCGGTGTCCACACGAGCCGCCTAAACCAGGGACTTGGCCTAACGGCTGCCCCCTCAGCGCCGATCTCAGGCGCTGAACGACTTTGCAAAACCGTCGAGGATATCGACGAGGGTCTTTTCTGACTCATCCGACAGCTTCTTTTCAGAAGCGATCGTGTCCAGTAGCGAGGTGTGCTGTGACCGCAGCATCGTCAGCAGGTCCTCTTCGAACTTGCCAATGGCATCGACAGGAATTGCATCGAGATAACCGCGCGTACCAGCGAAGATCACGCAGACCTGTTCTTCCATTTTCAGCGGCGAGAACTGCGGCTGCTTGAGAAGTTCGGTCAGGCGCGCACCGCGTGCCAGAAGCTTCTGGGTTGCTGCGTCAAGGTCGGAGCCGAACTGAGCAAACGCCGCCATTTCGCGGTACTGCGCCAGCTCACCCTTGATCTTGCCTGCAACCTGCTTCATCGCCTTCGTCTGAGCGGCCGAGCCAACGCGCGACACAGAGAGACCGACGTTCACGGCAGGACGGATGCCCTGATAGAACAGATCGGTTTCGAGGAAGATCTGGCCGTCGGTGATCGAGATCACGTTGGTTGGAATGTAGGCCGACACGTCGTTTGCCTGGGTTTCGATAACCGGCAGCGCCGTAAGCGAACCCGAACCGTGTGCATCGCCGAGCTTGGCGGCGCGTTCCAGAAGACGCGAATGGAGGTAGAAAACGTCGCCGGGGTAGGCTTCGCGGCCAGGTGGGCGGCGCAGCAGCAGCGACATCTGACGATACGCCACGGCCTGCTTGGAAAGGTCGTCATATGCGATCACGGCGTGCATGCCGTTGTCGCGGAAGTATTCGCCCATCGTGCAGCCGGTGAACGGTGCGAGGTACTGCATCGGCGCCGGGTCGGAGGCAGTTGCAGCGATAATGATGGAATACTCAAGCGCGCCACGCTCTTCGAGGATCTTCACAAACTGAGCAACCGTAGAACGCTTCTGACCGACGGCGACGTACACGCAGTAGAGCTTCGCGGATTCGTCGTCGCCTTCGTTAATCGGCTTCTGGTTGAGGAACGTGTCAAGAATGATCGCGGTCTTGCCGGTCTGACGGTCGCCGATGATCAGTTCGCGCTGGCCACGGCCGACGGGGATCAGAGCATCAACGGCTTTGAGGCCGGTCTGCATAGGCTCGTGCACCGACTTGCGCGGCAGAATGCCTGGCGCCTTGACGTCCACGCGCATTTTCGTGTCCGAGGCGATCGGGCCCTTGCCGTCAATCGGGTTGCCGAGACCGTCAACAACGCGGCCCAGGAGGCCCTTGCCGACGGGGACTTCCACAATTGCGCCCGTGCGCTTGACGGTATCGCCTTCCTTGATCGCGCGGTCGTCGCCGAACAACACGACGCCGACGTTGTCGGCTTCAAGGTTCAACGCCATGCCCCGGACACCGCCGGGGAATTCGACCATTTCACCGGCCTGGACCTTGTCGAGGCCGTAGACGCGGGCAATGCCGTCGCCGACGGACAGGACCTGACCGATTTCGGAGACTTCTGCCTCCTTGCCGAAATTCTTGATCTGCTCTTTCAGGATCGAGGAGATCTCTGCGGCCTGGATTTCCATCGCTTGACCTCTTGGCTGCGCGTTTCTTTTAAAATTCGCGGTTTCGATTGGAACGGTCGGAGCGGTCAAGCCCCGGCGCTCGTTGAATTATCGTCTCATCGCGTTCGCTGCCCTTGGGTCGTGCTGGCCAGGCGGCGGCGCGTATTCGGTATCAGGGCGACCCTCAGGCGGCGTTGCCTTTCAGGCCGACGCGCAGCCCATTCAGCTTTGTGCGAAGCGAAGAATCGACCATCCGGCTGCCGACCTTCACGATCAGGCCGCCGAGGATTTCGGGATCAACGTGCATGTCGAGCTGGACGTCCTTGCCCACCGTCGATTTCAACGTCGATTTGAGCTCAGTGATCTGCTCATCGTTGAGTGCGACTGCGCTCGTGACTTCGGCGGTCACTTCGCCTCGCTGGCGCGCAGCCAAGGCCTTGAAAGCCGTGATCATGGCGGGCGCTGCGAACAACCGGCGGTTGCGCGCGATGAGGTTGAAGAAGTTCGCGGTGAGACCCGAAATTCCGGCCTTGGCGAGAACTGCAGAAACTGCGCGCTGCTGATCTTCCGCGGAGAACACCGGACTTGCCACCATGCGGCGCAAATCGGGACTCATATCCAGGAGTTTGGAGAAATTGGAGAGATCGGCCTCAACCTCCGCCAATTTGCCGTCTTCTTTCGCCAGGTCAAACAGGGCGCTTGCATAGCGACCCGGCATGCTTGCCGTCGATGGATCTTCTGTTGCTGCCACGTCAAACGCTTTCGTGCGCCTTATAAAAGCGCTCTGATAGGGCTGGGACCGGCGAGGCGGCCTCGCCGCCTGCTTTCAGGAAGCCGACAAGGCACGTAGCCGGGCGGCATGAGCCCGCCCGTTACCCCTCGACGACGCAGGGTGTCTAACACGCAGCTTTGAGGGCATCAACAGGTCGTGAGCGGCCTCAATGCCGCGTTTGGGCACTTCCGTATCGGCAATTCGACCAATCCCACCGAACAATCGGTTGTTTTCCGAGCGGGCGGCGGCCCCGTCGCCGCCAAATTCCGCATGGATTTTTTACGAGTTGCCTGGCTCATTCGAATCGATCCGGGTGATGACCGCGGAGCCTGCTTCGAGTGTCCGATGGACCGGGCATTTTCCGGCAATTTCGATCAGTTTTTCCGCCAAGTCGGCGTCGACAGGCCCATCGATGCTCAGTATCCGCTCGAATCGATCGATTTTGCCTGTGCGGCCTTCGGCAGCTTCCCCGCAGTCCTGGCAGTGGTCGGCTGGGACCTTGCCGTGCCCAACGCGGACGGTGAGCGCTGGTAAAGCCATTTTCTTGCGATCTGCATACATTCGCAAAGTCATGGTCGTGCACGCGCCCAGAGCTGCTGACAAATAGTCGTATGGGCCTGGGCCGGTATCCGTGCCGCCGACCTCGACCGGTTCGTCAGCGATGAGCCGGTGGCGGCCTGCCTGGATGACGTTTTGGAATTTTCCGTTGCCGGTCTCGGACACGATGACGGATTGGTGGGTCGGCTGTTCGGCGGGTTCAGCTTGCTGAACGTAGCGTGTCGCCCAGGCCGAAATGACTTTCGCCGCGTATTGCGCATCTCGCTCGTTCGTAAGCAGGTGATCGGCATCATCGAGAGAGACAAAGCTCTTTGGGTGCTTGGCAGCTGTGAAAATCGCCGATGCGTTATCAATACCGACCGTTTCATCGCGCGGCGCGTGCAGAACCAGCAGGGCCTTTCGAAGATTGGCGATGGCTTCGGAAAGGTTGTGGGCTTCGGCATCCTCCACGAATTGCCGCTGAATTGTGAATGGGCGACCTGCGAGCTTCACTTCAGCTTGGCCATTATCACGGAGCTCATCGAGCGAGGAGCCGAACTGGTGCAGCACATGGCCGACATCGGAAGGCGCGCCGATGGACACCACGGCCTTGGCCTCGGGAATGCCGGACGCGGCGGCCAGTACCGCTGATCCGCCAAGAGAGTGGCCAATTAGGATGGCGGGGGCCTGAAATTTCGCCCGGAGCTCGTCGGCGGCTGCAACAAGGTCTGCGACATTGCTTGAAAAGTTGGTGTTGGCGAATTCGCCTTGTGAGGACCCGAGCCCGGTGAAGTCGAAGCGGAGAACACCAATCCCCTCCTGCGCCAGCGCGTCAGCAATTCGGCGGGCGGCCTGGACGTCTTTTGAACAGGTGAAGCAGTGGGCAAACAGCGCGTAGGCCCTCGCGGGACCACCGGGCAAGTCGAGCCGGGCAGCAAGCTCATGGCCGTTTCCGCCGGTGAAGGTCAGCTTCTGGGATGACGGGCGGGGAGCGGGGCTGGTCATAATCAATCGGTCCTCAAAATCGTGGGCGCGATGAGCGGCACGGACTGCCGAGATCACTTCAAACGAAAAGCAGGCGACCATGCGCCGACGTCTCAATCAAGAGTTCACGCGGTATCTCAAGGTGATGTGATGGGGGGTGGCCGGGCGGTTTCACGCAAAAATTGAATTCGTTCCGGCCTCGTCGAGTACGCGGAACTCTCCGGCGGCGAGATCGCCCGGCAGCGTAAGGCCGCCGATCTGATCGCGGTGGAGTGCCTCAACGTGATTGCCGAGGGCAGCAAACATTCGGCGGACCTGATGGTAGCGGCCTTCACTCAATGTGACCCGAACCTTCGGGCGATCCGGCGCGGCGGCGGGTTCGCCCGTGGTAGCAGCGAGCACCTCAAATTCCACCGGCAGGAGCGGCTTTGTTTCGCCCTCCAGCATTAGCGTACCTGCGCCCAGCGCGGCCGCCTCATCGCCCCGCAATGGCCTGGCGAGCTCCACGCAGTAGCGCTTGGCGACATTGCTTTTGGGCGCAATTACCCGGTGCAACAGCCCGCCATCATCGGTCATCAACAGGAGGCCGGTTGTGTCCTTGTCCAGCCGGCCGATCGACGAAATTGCCGGTTTGCGCAGCCGCCAACGCTCCGGCAGCAGGTCATAGACCAGTGGGCCGACCTCCTTGTGGCTGCATGTTACGCCGAGCGGCTTGTGCAGCATAAAGATCAATCCCGGTGCGGGGTCGAGGGGTGCGCCCACCACCACGAGGCGGGAACTGAGTTCGCGCGATACCGGAACGTGCATGGACGCGTCCTTGACCGGATCGCCGTCGAGGATGACCCGGCCTGCCTTCACCAGGGCCTGGATGGTCTTGCGCGAACCGTAGCCCATGTTGGCCAGGAGCCGGTCGAGGCGGGCGGTCGAATTCTTTGCCGTGCTCATCGCCGCTGCCTCGGGCTTTGCCTGCGTTCGGTGTTGCGGCCGGACTTTGAAGTGGAACGGGCAGCGCCCGACTTCCGGCGGGCTGAATAAATCTTGTAGCCATTGGCCTGGGCGACCTGCTCGACGTTGTGGAACAACCGCTGCAAGGGTTCCTCATAGGGCAGGTGGCGATTGGCAGTGAGCCAGAGATGGCCTTCGGGACGCAGCATGGCGGCTGCCTTTTTGATGAAGGCGACGCCGAGCGCCCTATCTTCTTTGCCGCCGTCGTGGAACGGCGCATTCGTTACGACAAAATCGAGCGCAGTGGGAAGGTTTGTCGCCGTCGTTACATCCGCCCAAAGGGTCGAAGCGGCGTCTGAACCCACGTTACGGCGCGCCATTTCGACTGCGCGTTGGTCGATGTCGATCATGACGATGTGCTGGCAGCCGCCGCCTGCGATCACGGCGCGCGCGAGAATGCCGATACCGCAGCCAAGGTCGGCGCCGCGGCCTGTCAGAACGGGAAGTTGTTCAAGCAGCAGACTGCTGCCTGGATCGATCCGGTCCCAACTGAACAGCCCCGGCTGCGACCATAACTCCAGGCCGGGCAACAGACGCGGTTTGCCGGCTGCGATTGCTTCGTCGAGCCCGGCTGGCTGATCGGGACGGCAAGTCGTGACGATCTGATGATGGCGTTTGGGGCTGGAATCAATTTCGCAACCGAAGGACGTCAGTTCGGCTGCCAGACGCATGCCGCCCTTGTTATTTGGGGCAAATGCCGTCAGTTCGCCGCCAGGCGTTAATGCACGCAATGCCAGAGCCAGAACATTCCTTCGCTCAAGCGTGCTGGCTGGTGCGTGCAGTATCATGTTGCCGAGGCCGTGCTCTGGAAGATCGCCTAGCACCGTTGCTCCGGGATGACGTGGCGAGCATTGGACGGCTTCTTCGGGAGTATCGAGAAGCCCGAGCGGATCGGTCCCGTATAGGCCGCAGGAAACGATTTCAATTGGTACAGGGGTGTTCATTGACCATTCCGTTGGCGGACTAAAAGTCAGTCCTCGTTTTCGGGCTTGAATTCGACATGCAAAAGATGCCCTGCAAAAGCCGTTGGTCCTGATAACCGCTGGAATCAAACCGCGCGAGACGAATTCTTCATTAACTCCATCCCGATAGTCTTCAACGGCAGGTGTGGCTAGCGCCACAGAAATCGCGGAGGATCAAATCCGCCGATCAATTCTGTTCCCTGCGAAGCCGTTTCGGCTGTTTCCTTGAAAGTTTGAGAGTTATTTTAGAGGCAAAATGTCGACAAGCGCTCATCCGGCGGCCACGCACCACCTGCCATCATTCATAGCAGGCCCGGGGCAAACGGACGGTCTACTGGTTTTTTCAGGAATTCTCCTGATCGTCGGAGTCCTCGCGATCGGAGTTTTCTTCCTGTGGCTGCACTCGCTACCCGAGCGCATGGTGCACAACAAGTGGCAGTACGACATCGTCGCCGTCCTGTGCCTGTTGGCCTTGTTCAGCCATGTCCACGCTTTCTGGGTCGCGGCCCTGCTTCTGGCGTTCGTCAAGATCCCGGAGTTCACGGTGCCTGATTTCCAGACGCCCCTGCAAAGCATCGCGGGTTCCCTCGACAAGCTGGCGGCTGCCGACTTGAGACCGCCCGAATCT
>CAYGRH010000049.1:10019-14163 GCA_964352165.1 uncultured Hyphomicrobiaceae bacterium
CTGCCGCTGCCCCATCGGCTCCCTCTGCCCCGGCAGCCCCGAAGTCTGCTGCGGCGCCTGCAAAAAAAGCTGAACCTGCGAAAAAGCCGGAGGGTGGAAAGAAATGATCGAAGTCCTCCTCTGCTCGCTCTTTACGATCCTTCCCGACTACCTGTTCCGGCGCTACCGGCAGGGCAAGAGATTCGGGCAAGAAATCACGCTGTTCTCGGTCTGGTACGAATTGCGCTACGGCATCGTTGCTTGCCTGATGCTGACAGTCGGCCTTATCGCCGTGATCTTCTACAATCACCCATCGACGTCCAACGTCACTGCCGTCTTCCGGGCCATCCCGATCGTACCTGAGACCAGTGGCCGGGTTGCGGAGATCTATGTCGGCGTCAGCGGCGACGTGAAGAAGGGCGCGCCCATCTTCAGGCTCGACAGCGCCAAACAGGAAGCTGCCCTGGAACTTTCCAAGCGCCAGATCGCCGAGATCGAGGCCGGTCTGGTCATGGGTCAATCTGAGATCGCGGCTGCCGAGGGCCAGGTCCAGCAGGCACGCAGCGCTTTCGAAAACGCGCAGGACGAACTCAGGACCAAGGAGGAGCTCAACCAGCGCAACGCGGGCATTGTCGCCCAGCGCGAAATCGAGCGGCTGCAGAAGTCCGTGCAAAGTGCGCAGGGCGCGCTGACGGCTGCGATGGCCGCCAAACAATCCGCCGAGACGCGGGTTACGACCTTGCTGCCTGCCCAGAAGGCCAGCGCGGAAGCGGCTCTTCAGCAAGCGCAGGTCGAACTCGATAAGATGGTCGTGAAGGCGGGCGTCGACGGGCAAGTGGAGCAGTTCGCGCTGCGCGAAGGCGATTATGTCAATCCGTTCATGCGGCCAGCCGGCGTTCTCATTCCGAAGGAGGCCGGAAGGTGGGCGCTCGTTGCCGGCTTCAACCAGATCGAAGGCCAAGTGCTGAAGGCCGGCATGATTGCCGAAGCGACCTGCATTTCACGGCCATGGGTGATCATCCCGATGGTCGTCACGCGCGTGCAGGATTACATCGCGGCCGGCCAATTCCGAACGTCAGAACAGCTGGTCGATTTGCAGGGCCTGTCGAAGCCTGGAACGATCACGGTGTTCATGGAGCCTCTCTACGAGGGCGGGCTCGAAGGCGTGGTTCCCGGCAGCAGCTGCGCGGCAAACGCCTACAGCAACAACCACGAGCGGCTGCAGGACAAGGACATCGGTCTTGCAACCTACATCTACCTGCACATCGTCGATACGGTGAGTGTCGTGCATGCGGTGATGCTGCGGTTGCAGGCGCTGAGGCTGCCGATCATCCAGCTGGTGCTGTCGGGGCACTGAATCGGCGGCGGAGGCCACAAGTCTCCGCCACATTTATGCAGCCTTAGCCCTTGCTCTATCGTCAGTCACAGGCACGTCTTGGGCACCACGATTATGATGCCGGGTATGAAGTCCTTGAGGTTCAGCCCGGCACTGCAGGGCGTTCCGCGCGTTCGCCATACGGTGCGGTCGATGCGCATAACGCGGATCGAGATGTTGTCAGCGTCCTTCTCGCTGGCCATCCCGCAGAAGCCTTCGTTGCGGGCGATGCCCCACTTCTTAATGCAGACGTAGGTTTGTTCGGGTGTCTGGTTGACCATTTGGCCGGCGGCCGGCCCAGGCTGCGCGTGCGCGCCGGGCGATGCGGAAACGGCCAATGCGCAGACTATGAATTTCGTCACGCTGATGCGCATTGTGCGAACTCCGGACTAGAAACGTCTTTGATTTACATGGGAGCTCTTTCATCGCTTTTCACCGCGCGGGATGTCGCAAGAGCATCCGTGCTAGTGTTGCTTGTGCCTTCACGTTTTTCCATTCGCAGGACAGATCCCATGCAGAAATGCCTCCTGGCTCTAGTCATCGTCCTGGCGCTTCCAATTTCCACCGCACCGGCTCTCGATTGCGGTTCGGCCAGCGACCAGCGCTCCATGAACCGCTGCACTGCGATGGCCCTCGAGCAGGCGGACGGCGAACTCAACCGGCTCTACGGGTTGATCGGTCAGCGGCTCGGAGGCGATGCCGGTACAAAGAAACTCCTTGTCTCCGCCCAGCGCGGCTGGATCGCATTTCGTGACGCCGAGTGCAAATTTTCGACGTCAGCGGTTACAGGCGGCAGCGTGTACCCGGCCGTATACTCCGGCTGCATGGAGCGACTGACCCGGCAGCGCATCGCCGACTTCACCGCCTACCTGAATTGCCAGGAAGGCGATCTGGGCTGTCCGGTGCCTGCGAACTGAGGGGTTCTCGTCGATGTGTGCACACGGTGTCCTGCGTCAGGCCTTTCGCGGCAGCGCTGCGATCGTCTGGGGCGGCGTGACGCCCATCGACACGTAAACGCTCATCAGGTTTTCGACCCCGCCTTCCGCCGGCTTGACCCAGGCCTCCGGCACATAGAGCAAGGCCCCGCCGACCGGCACGGGAGCCGAAGGAAGCAGTACGCCAAGGTATCGCTCGTTGCCGATCTGGACCGGCTGGTTCGACGGCAGCAGCGCAAGCACCGCAGCGCCCGGCTCACCGCCGAAAAAGCACCACACTGCGCTCATGTTCGCCACGTCCGTATCGCCCTTCTGGTCGAGCAGCGCGGTGAATCGCTTGGTCAGGCCGTACACGCTGGAGACGACAGGAATCCTGGCGATCAACCCTTCGAAAAGGTCAGTGAACCATGGGCCGATCCGCGTTTCGAGCAACAGTCCGAGCAGATAAATGCCCACGATCAGCACCAGGGCGCCAACGATGTAGGGCGCGGTGGCCGACACATCCAGGCTCATGCCGAGCGAGACGAGCTGGCGGCCGAACCAGCTACCCGGCCCCACGTAGTCGTTGAACAAAGAGGCCAGCCAAACCGCGACGGCAACCGTCAGCGACAGCGGCAGGAGGGCGACGAGGCCGGACAGGAAAATGCGGACGGTATGGCTCACGGGTCTCTCCGATGCGGTTCATGCGTTGTGGCCCGAGGACGGGCGAACAGATTCGCGCAAACCTTAGAGCAGGCCGCGTGCAGTGCAAAACAGGTGGAGTCTTTTTTGGGTCCACACTGCGCAAGCGCGTGTGGAGCCGGATCTTAAATTGGGTCCACACTGCGCAAGCGCGTGTGGAGCCGGGATCTTACGCGCGGCGCGGTTTTGGGGCCCAATCCCCTCGACAGGTAAGGGCGGAGCGGGCAAGAGAGCGTCGGCAAAGCGTGCGGTGTAGACCGCGAACAACTCTTTGGACCGCCTCTCGGGGCACGTGTATGCTTCAGAAAGCAACAATCGAGGTCCTCACCATGGCTGGCAGATTTTTGGCGGGCGCGTTTTTCGGTCTTTTGGCGGCGCTTCTACTTCACGCGCAGGTGCCGAATCTGGCCGTCGCTCAATCGCTTCCGCCTGCTGATTCCCCAGAGCAGTGGGGCGTTCCAAGAGCAAACCCGCAAACCCGTCTGGCAAACGTCAACGACTGCACCGATGACGCAATGATCGTGTTCGACGGTTCCACCTCTATGGGCAACCCCGGCTACAAGGAAGACATCCCGCGCATCATCGAGGCGCGCAAGGCCATGCGCGAAGTGCTGCCCGCGATCACCAAGCTGCGCAAGCTCGGCCTCATCATTTTTGGACCTGGGCCCAAGGAGGCTTGCCAGAACGTCGATTACCGATTGGCACCCGCGCTTGGGAATTCTTCACAGATCATCGGCGAACTGGACCGCCTCCAACCCGAGGGCAACACGCCGCTCACCCACGCGGTGGAAAAAGCAGCAGACCTTCTCAACTACCGGACCAAACCCGCCGTCGTCGTGCTGGTGACGGATGGCGATGAGACCTGCGGCGGCGATCCGTGCAAGCTGGCCGCCGACCTCGTAAAGGCCGGCAAAGCGATTACCGTTCACGTCATTGGCTTCAAGGGGCTGCATCGCTATTACAAGTTTCCCGCCAACGACACCGGCCTCAAGGTCTACACGCAGGCGCGCTGCATCGCCGATACCACCGGCGGCAAGTTCATCACCGCGCAAACGACGGAGGAACTCGAAGCCGCCCTCAAGCAGACGCTCGGCTGTCCGTTCGTGACGGGCGTTTATTGAGGGGCGTGCCGATGCGCCAAGTGCGGAATGGTGGACGGCCTGCGCCGTCGCGG
>CAYGRH010000050.1:0-14152 GCA_964352165.1 uncultured Hyphomicrobiaceae bacterium
GCCAGGAAGGCCAGCGCCACGACCATGGCCGATCTGACAATGCGCTCGTCATCAGCCGTGCGCCACAACGTTATGGCTTGCCACAGCGCCAGCGCCACCAGCACGTAAGCCATCAAGCGGTGGTTGAACTGAACCGTCGTGATGTTTTCTGCGATGTTCACCCACCACGGCTGCATCGCATACATACCCGTCGGGATGAGCGCTCCATCCATCAGCGGCCATGTGTTGTAGGTCAGGCCCGCCTTTAGACCGGCGACGAATGCACCGAGCACGACCTGCACGAGCATCAATGCCACGATGACGCTCGCCAGAGTTGCCTGCGTCGTTGAAACGGTATGGAGGCGAATGCGGTCCCGGTCCTGGCCGACGTCAAGGGCAAGCCAGACGACGGCTGCCAGGATCACGAATGCCGTGGTCAGATGCAGCGCGAGGCGGTAGTGGCTCACATCGATGCGCTCGGACAATCCGGACTGGACCATGTACCAGCCGAAAAACCCCTGCAGGCCACCCAATGCCAATACGAACAACAGCTTCGGCAGCAGGCCTGGACGCAGGCGGCCCGTCGCCCAGAAAAACGCAAGCGGCAATGCAAACGCGATCCCGATGATGCGGCCGAGGAACCTGTGCGCCCATTCCCACCAATAGATGAACTGGAACTCAGCCAGGCTCATGCCCTTGTTGACGAGCTGGTACTCGGGGATCTGACGGTATTTTTCCAACGCTGCGAGCCAATCAGCCTCGGTCAACGGCGGGATGATGCCCAATAGCGGCAGCCACTCGGTGATGGAAAGGCCGGAGTCGGTGAGCCGTGTTGCTCCGCCGACAACCACCATGGCGAGCACAAGGGCGGCGATGCACCACAGCCATAGACCCACGGCGGCATCACCGGGATGGCTAAGTCCGGATAGGTAGGGCTGTTGCCGGGAACGACCGGACTGGGCGGCTTTGGCGATTGAATCAGCCGGTTGCGATGCGGACGGACGGGACAAGGGATGAACCTCCAAAGGTGGCGTTGCGTTTGATAGGAGGTCAATGGCCATGTAATCAATGCGCCTATCGGGCGCGGGCCATTCTGCGGCAATTATCCTGGCGATCGGCGGTTTGTGAAATTGCCCCGAGACGCCGCATCACACATCAGGAGCGAGACGACATGAAGAGCCGAACCCGCAAATTGCTAGGCACTGTTGTTCTCCTGGTGTTTTTGTCGATCTACGCGCTTTGCGCCATGGCAGTCGCGATCAGCCTTGAGGTGCATACGTCGTCGAAATGGATTGAGCTGGCCTACTATGCGGTCGCCGGCTTGGCGTGGGTCGTGCCGGCAGGCTGGATCATAGGTTGGATGTCAAAGCCCGATGCCAGCGCTCACCAGCCTGAAGCATGACCGCGCCAGCCATTACCCGATTGGCATAGAACGTCGGTGGGCTTTGCAGTTCAGGCGCCTAACAGGGCGCGCGGGCTTTTCAAGCGATTGACGGCATTCAGCAGGGCGAACGGTGCGCCGGTCAATAGCGTCTTGACGAAGCGCACGTCCTGGAAGTCGCCATTCAGCGAAAGGCGCGGTAGTGCGGTCAGCGCGTTGGCGTGGCTTGCATGGATCAGACCCTTGCGGGTTGTCACCGCCGTCTTCAGGCCCAGCTTGGCAACGATGTCGAATTCGCGCTGGCTTGCCGCTTCCTCGCTTCCATAGGGAAACGAGAAATGGTGACAGGGACGGGAAAGTTCGGTTTCCAGCCTTGCGATACTTCCCGCTATCTCCTGGTAGGCGCGTTCGTATGGCAGTCCTGCCAGCGCATAGTGGCCGATGGTGTGCGCGCCAAGTGTTACCAGCGGGTCTTGTGCAAACTCGCGCAGTTCATCCCAATTCATGACGAGATCAGCCGCATAATTGGGAACGCTGAAGCCGACTGACTGCGCAAGGGTGCGGACCTGGGCGCGCGCTTCGTCTTCCGGGATGCCCCTGAGCCACCAGTAGATGGCATGAAATGCTTCCAGCTTCTGGCTCGCCGTTTCGGTCTCGAACTTAACCGTATCCGAGTTGATGGGCGCTTCAATCGAAGTGGCATGGCGGATCGCATCTTCAAGCGCCAGCCACCACATGTCACCCTTGCCGTCGGCAAAGTCGCAGGCGATGTAGACCGTGAATGGGACGCCGTGGCGTTTCAAAATGGGATATGCGGCGTCCCGGTTGTCGCGGTAGCCGTCATCGAATGTCACGCAGACGAACGGAGGATACTTGTCGGGGTTGGCGAGGCGGGCTGGCACGTCGTCGAGCGCGATGAAGTCAAATCCCTCCTCGCGAACGACACAGATCAGGTTTTCCAGAAACTCGGGCGTTATGCGCAGGATGCGGTTGGGCTCAAATTCGAGGCCGCTATCGGTGCCCACATTATGCAACATCAAAATAGCGCCCGCGCCCTGCGTCAGCGGGGCCACAAGCGTATCCGCGCGCGTGGCGTGCATGGCGTGCAGCACGGATTTCAAGAGGCGGGTGTTTAATCGGCTCATCAAAAAATAACTCGACCTGCAATGACCGCGTGGAACGGGAAGGCGCAAACCCTCCCCGCCGCGTGGCCAGTCGCGTGGACGGAATATTCCACCCATTTGAAGGAGTGAATTTTCCCGGCTGGCATGACTGGCAGGATGAGGAATGCAAGGTGCGTGCAATATGGGCCAGCGCCTGCATTCACGGCGCGCTTAGCCCATGGGAACGGTCCACACGGGTTAACATAGCGTTAACGATCGCTCGACCATCACGTCAGTGAGTTCCCATATTGCGGTCTTGAGGGGCTCGCTTCTCAGGCCGCCCGGCCCTTGCGTGGTGAAGCACAGTCGGACTGGGGTGCGTGGCAAAGCAGTTCGATATCCGACACGTCAAAGCCGAGGAACTGGCCTGGACGCACCATCGTCTGAGAGCGCGCTGTCGCTTCTCCCACCAGAGCAACACCAGCATCAAAGCGGCCCTGTATTGTTTCAAACAGGATGCGCGCGGAAGGCTCGCTGGCGACAACGATGATGTGCTCGTAGGCCTCATCGAGCGCGTCGAGCACCAGATTAAGCTGGTCGGCGTCCAATCCATCCTGCCCTTCGGCGAAGGCTGAGCCAGACGCGATCAAATGAACCGGCGATCCGGGAATGCGCGAAACGGTATTTGAAAACGATGCCGCGCCGCGCATCAGGTCGGAAAAGCCCGGGGAGCGGGGGAGGCCCAATTCGGAGGCAATCCCTTTGCCGTCGATGGCCCAGTCGATCAGCAGCGCCTGACCGGCGTCCTGCATGATGGTTTCGGCTAGTTCGACGATAACAGCTGCCGGGACCGGGTCATTGCCACGGGCCATGAGCGTACGAAAGCCCGTTTCATTCGATGCGGCTGCCGAATTAATCGCGCCGGCCACATCTTCAGCCCTCGTCATGCAAGTGATCATGGAATTGCCTGCCTGTTCATCGCGGGTATTTGAGTTTACGGGCACGATAGCCTCCTGGGTGTTCCGGCGCGCGGCTTTCGCAGCCATCGCGAGGTCGCTGGTCGCGGCCGCATAGGAGGTATCAGCGCCCGGCAGCGTGGAGGGTGCTTTATGATCGCTCGCCGCGCGCGTCTTGGTCCGAGTAACGGGCGATGTCTCATGCAATTCAGGAAGTCGCGTGTCGGCTGCCTCTGCCGGCTCAAGTGTGGCGGACCGGGCACCGCTGGCAGCCTTGCCGCGTGCACCTGATGACAGCCCCGAGATGATGATGCCGGCCAGTCCGAACAACAGCGTTCCAGCCATAACAAGAAGCGTCAGCGGCCCTTTTTGCGGTGAGACCGGCACGCTTGAGGGACGGGCGCGCGTCAGCACCTGCACTTCGACCGGCACGGCTGCACTGTCGGCGCGGGCGCGGTTGGCTTCAAACTGGGCCTGGAGGCGTTCGAGTTCGCCGCGCTTGGAATTTGCATTGGCTTCCAACTGGCGCAGCTTGGCTTCATCGCCGCCCTTGTCGGCGACAACCACCTTGACTTCATCGAGGCTTGTCGCGATCGAGGCTTCCTGTTCGGCCGCTACGATGGCTTCTTTTTCAAGGCTCGCCACGACGTTTGCTACTTCGGTTGCCACCTGACGGTTCGCCGCGTTCAGATCGGCGCGCAACTGACGGATGACCGGGTGGGCCGACTTCATGGCGGCGGACGCCTTGAGCATATCGCGTTCGACCTGAACCTTCTGTTGAATGAGGCTTTGAATCAGCGTGGAGCGCTGGACCTCTGGAATGATCTCTGGCGTGCCCTTGCGCATCAAATCGCGGGCTGTGCGAGCGCGGGCCTCGGCTGCGGTTCTGGCTGCCTTGACGCGGGTCAACTCGGTTGTGAGATCGCCAAGCTGTTGGTCGCCCAACGGCGTTTTCTGCGCACCGCCGCGCTGCAGACCGGCTTGTGTCGTGAACGTTGCGATCTCGGCTTCGGCCGCCCGGACTTCCGCGCTCAGTTGTTCGATTTTTGGGCCGAGCGCTTCCTGCACATTCGCATTCTCGGTCACCTTCGCGTTGGCGAGGCGCTCGCGGTAGATATCGGCAAGCAGATTTGGCGCATCGGCTGCGAGGTCAGGGTCGATTGAACTAAAGCGTACTGAAATTACGCGGCTGTCCTTTTGATTGTAGACAGCAAGACGTTCGAAGAAGGAGTTGAGGACGCGGTCTTCTTCCTTTTCGCCAGCTCTCGGCGCGCCGATGCCAACCTTGCGAAGCAGCTCGTCCATGGAATCCACCGGACCAAGGGCCGAGTTGAATTCCGGCTTCTCAGCCAGTCCGAGCCGTTTAATAATCTGCGTTGCCAGATCGGGCGACTGGAGAGCGCGGATGTGCGTATTGATCGCCTCTTTGTCCATGCGCGTGGAAAGCGCTTCGGTATTCGAGCCTGCCGACCTCGGGTCCTTGAAGGGGTTGCCGGAATCGCGCGCCATCACAGCCATTTCGGCTTCGGAAGTGTATTTGGGCGCGATCATCGTGAGCAGCATGTAGGTGATTGCGCCGGCGGCCACGGTCGCGAGCACAAGTCGCATCATGTTACGCCTGATCGCACTCAACACCTGCATGATGTCGATGTCGTCGGGACTGGCGGCGGCGTGCTGTTGCATGGGGGCAATGCTCGGTAGGTGCTGATCAACTTTGAAGCTTCGCGCCGAATTAGAACGTTTTGGGGTAACAAAACCCTTAAGAGGCCTGATGAGCTGAAAGACCGCTGTTCCATCCAGATACGTTCACTCAGCAATTCTTAACCAACCCGCGCCTATCCTCGGGCTGATCGTAATTGCCGTCGTGCGAGGAATTGTTTGGTGATGTCCCTGCGTGTGTTGTTCTTGACCGCTATGGTTGCGACCGGATTGGCGGGGTGTTCGCATCGCGGACCTCTGCTGGAAGGCGCATTCGCACGCCCAGTGGCCATTTCGGATGCCTCCATCAAGGACAGCGAATACGTGGTTGAGACGTATGCGCGGACGGATCAGGTTGTCGATGCCGCGGCAAGCGGATGGGGCGAAGCCGTCGTCGTCCAGGCCGCCTACCAGAGCGAAACAGATGGACGCTATCTGCTGGATACCGGCGACAAGCTTCGCGTCTTCATCTACGGCCAACCGAATCTTTCCCGCATCTACACGGTCGATCAGCAGGGCATGATCTCCGTTCCGCTCATCGGAAACGTGACGGCGCGCGGGTTAACCACCTACGGCGTGGACGCGGTGATTACCGAAAAGCTCGGCCGCGACCTTGTGCGCGACCCGCAAGTGACTGTGGACATTCAAGAAAACCGTCCGTTTTTCATACTTGGAGAAGTTCGCAACGCGGGGCAGTACCCGTTCGTTTCTGGCATGACGATTGAAACGGCAATTGCGATCGCAGGCGGCTACAGCGATCGAGCCAGCGACCGCAAGTTCCGCATCACGCGGCGCGACAGCGGGCTGGTTGAAACCCATTATGGTTCTTCCGACTACGCCGTTAAGCCGGGAGATACGGTATTTGTCTATGAGAGGTTCTTCTGATGGAAGAGCTTCGCAGGTTGGTCCGTGTCGCAAAGACTGAAAATTCTCCACGTATTGCGTGCGCCTGTCGGCGGATTGTTCCGGCATGTGCGCGATCTGGCCAGTGAGCAGTCTGCTCGCGGGCATGTTGTCGGCCTGTTGGTTGATTCAGCAAGCAGCGACAGCCTGACCGACCGGAGGCTGGCTGAACTCAAACCGCATCTGGCGCTCGGCATCGCCCGCACGCCGATGAGCCGGGCTCCCGGCCTGAGCGATCTCAAGGCGGTATTGGCAACGCGCAGGCTTGCCCGCGAACTCGACATCGACATCGTTCACGGACACGGGGCCAAGGGCGGCACTTACGCGCGATTGGCAGCGGCATCCTTGAAGATTTTCGGGTCACGCTTTCCTCGCAGTTTTTACACCCCGCATGGCGGCAGCCTGCATTTCAAGCCAGGTTCACTTGCCGGTTTCGGCGTCGTTGCAGCCGAGAGACTGATGGGGCCGCTGACCGACGGACTGATTTTCGAGTGCCAGTTCGCCCAGCGCGCCTACGAACGGCGGATCGGTCGGGCGATCGACGGCGCGCGGATTATTCCCAACGGTTTGCTCGCCAGTGACTTTGGCTTGCATCAGCCCCGCGAGGATGCCGCTGATTTTCTTTTCATCGGCGAACTGCGCTCGCTGAAGGGTATCGATCTGATGCTGCATGCGCTTGCTCGTGGCCCCGCGAACACGCGCGCAGTCATCGTCGGCGATGGGCCGGAAGCGTCCCAATTCAAGACACTCGCTTACGAATTGGGCCTAAATGACCGGGTTTTGTTTACCGGTGCCATGCCGGCGCATGAGGCATTCACGCTGGCGCGCGTTCTGGTGATGCCATCGCGGGCGGAAAGCTTCCCATACGTCGTGCTGGAAAGCGCAGCGATAGGAATGCCGTTGATCGCTACAGATGTCGGCGGCATTTCGGAGATTGTTGCGGGCAGCGATACGGGCCTTGTTGAGAGCGAGAACGTCATCGAGCTTTCTGCGGCGATGGTCCGTTCTATCGACGAACTCGATGGTGCCAGGGCACGCGCAAAACGGCTAAGAACATCAGTGAAATCAAGATTTACGGTCGATTCCATGACCTCGAACGTGCTGGCTTTTTACGCCGAGGAACTTGCCGAACCTGCCACTCCGTCGGATGTTCGGTTGCCGCAGCAAAGCTGATTGGCTGGTCGGCTTTATCCCTTTCCATCCCCATCAGGTGGCGATGCCCCGGAGGCCGTTTTGGCTACCGGGGCTGCTGACGCACCCGGGTTTCGTGCAGCTTACTGCAGCTGCCCGGAACGCCTTTTCGGCCCAATACCAAACCGGTTTACCTTAATTGATCGCTGACTGACGATTATTCTCATGCTCGGGCAAAGGCTGGCACGTCCAATGCTTTGTGTTCCTGCAAGTCCGTCCAAATGGGACGCTCGCAGGAAGTTTCTTAAGTATGCCGAAGTCCAACACACCTTCTGAAGCCAGCACCTCCGGTCTGCCGATCACGGTGCCGCGCCTTGCCGATTTCGCCCGCGGAGATCGTTCCTCCTTGATCTCTTCGCGCGTCGTCAGGGATAGCGTGCGTGCGGCCGACTTCTTCATCGCCACCATCTCGGGAATGGCGCTGGCCACTTTGTACGTTCAGGATTTCGCGGCCGCTTCGCCTGTCAGCTACACGGTGGCGATTGCTGCGACGGCTGCACTTTGCGTCTTCATCTTCGACCTTCTGGGCCTCTACGACGTGTCCAAGTTCGGTTCGCTTCTGCGTCAGATGCCGCGCGTGGCGATGGGTTGGACGGGTGCGATCGCGACCCTCACCTTGTGGATCTTCTTCCTCAAGGCCGGTGGTGAGTTTTCGCGTGCGTGGCTGGCGATCTGGTTCGGGGTCGGCGGGCTTGCAATCCTCTGCGAGCGCGTTTTCGTCGCCAAGCTCGTGCAGCATTGGGCGCGGACAGGCCGACTATATCGTCGTGCTGTTGTGTACGGTTCGGGCGACGTCGCCAACGGACTTTTGAAGCAGCTCGAGAACGATCTGACCAGCGACGTCCGTATCTCCGGAATTTTTGATGCCCGCGAGGATGATCGTGCTCCTGAAATCATCATGGGCTACCCCAAGCTCGGCAGTCTCGATGATCTCGTGACGTTTGCCCGCAACACGCGCATCGACGTCGTGCTGATGGCCATGCCGATCCAGGCTGAAAAGCGGATTGCCGAAGTCGCACACACGCTGTCGCAGCTTCCCGTCGACATCAAACTGCCTGCCCAGGCGACCTGCCTGCGGTTCGCGCGGGAGACCTATTCCTACATGGGTAACACCCCGATGATCACGCTTCTGGAAAAGCCGATCACGGCCTGGGGTGCGATTGCAAAGCGCGTCTTCGACTTTGTCGTTTCGGCCATTGCCATAGTCCTGTTGGCACCTGTCATGGCCCTCGTCGCACTCGCCATCAAGCTTGAAAGCCGCGGACCTGTCCTGTTCAAGCAGCGCCGTTACGGCTTCAACAACGAACTCATCGAGATCTTCAAGTTCCGCTCGATGTACACCGATATGTGCGATGCGGACGCCAAGTCGCTTGTCACCAAGAACGATCCTCGTGTGACCCGCGTCGGCCAGTTCATCCGCAAGTCGAGCCTCGATGAGCTGCCGCAGTTGTTCAACGTTCTTCGCGGAGAATTGTCACTCGTGGGACCGCGTCCGCATGCCCTTTCAGCGAAGGCCGGCACGCTCCTCTATAACGACGTCGTCGAAGGCTATTTCGCGCGCCACAAGGTCAAGCCCGGCATTACCGGTTGGGCCCAGATCAACGGTTGGCGCGGGGAAACCGATACGGCCGAGAAAATCCAAAAGCGCGTCGAGCACGACCTTTACTACATCGAAAACTGGTCGGTGTTTCTGGATCTTTACATCCTTCTGCGCACGCCACTGGCGCTCGTCAAAACCGACAACGCATACTGACGGGTGTGCAGGTGATCGCAGCTCAATCAGGTCCTCAGCGGGCGCGGCGGCCAGCGCGCACCAAGATGCCGGTGCACCGTGCTGCTCATCAGTTGGTCGGCGCGTCGGCAGGTGCGCGCGCTAACAGCGGCCTGAAAGTTGCGCAAGGCCGAAGCCTGGTGCACTGGCTGTCGCTTGCCGCAGTCTGGCTGGCGGTTGCCTCAAGCGGCGTTGTGTTCGCCGAGCCGGCCCCGGTCGATCTCCTCACGATGGGGCTGATCATCCTTCTGCCGACCGTGGGATTGATCGCAATTACGACCCCTCTGGTTTGGTTCCTTGCAGCGTGGCTGCTGGTGGCGGCTTGCGGCTTCTGGGCCTCGGGCTCGGCCAGCGATATGCACGGCTCCACTGTTTTCACTGCGATCTCGCTGTATCTCTACATCGCGACCTTTGTGTTCGCAGCCTTCATTGCGAAAAACCCGGTGGCGCACACCAAACTGATCCTGAATGCTTGGCTCGCCGCCGCGCTGGTAGCAGCCGTTGCAGCCTTGACGGGATACTTCAACGCGTTCCCGGGAGCCTATGATCTGTTCACGAAATTCGGCCGCGCCGCCGGTACGTTCAAAGATCCGAACGTGTTTGGCCCGTTTGTGGTCGCGCCGCTATTATACATGCTGCACCTGATCGTCACGCGACCGCTCAGCAAGACACTGATGCCGATGCTTGCCGCAGGCGTTCTGGCGTTGGCGCTGCTGCTCAGCTTCTCGCGCGGGGCGTGGTTCAACCTGGCCATTTCGGTTGCTGTTTTCGGATACCTCGCGTTCGCTCTGGCTCCCTCCGCTGGGCAACGCGCGCGGATCACGCTGTTTCTTTTGTCCGGCGTGGCGCTGCTTGCAACGGTCGTTGCGGTTGCGGTTCAGTTTGAGTCGATCTCGGGGCTCTTAAACGAACGCGCCCAACTCACGCAGAGCTACGACGTCGGGCCCGAGGGCCGCTTTGGCGGACAGGCGAAGGCGATGGATCTGATCCTGCAACACCCTGAGGGGTTGGGCGGCAAGGAATTCGCCGCCAACTACCACCACGAGGAACCGCACAACGTCTTTTTGAACATGTTCTTGAATGCAGGGTGGCTCGGTGGGTTGCTGTTCATCGCGTTGGTGTCGGCGACTGTTCTACTCGGCGTGAGGCACCTGTTGTTTGCAACCGAACCCAGGCCGTTGTTCATCGTCGTGTTCTCCGCCTTCCTGGCAACGGCCCTGCAAGGCTTCATCATCGACAGCGATCACTGGCGGCACTTTTATCTTCTGATGGGAATGCAGTGGGGATTGATGGCCGCTCATTGGCGCGCACTTCGGTCCAACGCAGCCGATCTGGCTGGTGGAGCAATCGGCAGATCGATCGCCCCGGCATTCAGTCAATCCGTCAGCCGTTGATAGTTACCGGGGCCGGGAGTGCGCGCGCGTGGCAATTGGGAGAATGGTTGATCTCGATCGGCGCTGTCCCTGGTGACACTCGCAAAGGCCGTCGACTGGCGGCAGCAGAGGCGGCGTTCCAACTTGGAGCGTAACGCGCCCAGTGGGGCAGGCAAGGGTGCAGCCCGGAATTTCAGATCGAATAAAGAATATCTTCTGCAGCCAAAAGCCGATTTGTTCTTGGTGAATTTAGAGCGCGCGTTCTGGCATTGGGATCGGCTCCATCGCCGCGAATGCCAAGCGCAAGGCGTTACCGCTGCCGTGGCGTTGGCTTAGGCCCGGAATTTCTGCTGCAAACCCGTCACGTCCTTCATGACGCAGGTTATCGACAAATTCTGCCATAAGAATCCGCTGCAAATTCCGGCTGTAGTTTTCGAAATACGGGCTCGCCATCGGTCGCTCTCCAGTAAAACAATATATGTCGCTCCCACGCAATTTGCTTGCCAAGCCACACTTCTTTCACCGCGGTTAACGCCCGATCTGCTTCGAAACGAAAAACACCGTTCAAGCCCGGAGTTCGAGTTTTCGGCCGTCAACGAAGGGGCGTAAAGCGACATTCGGCAGGTCATTTAGACCTTTCCGTCCCACTACCGGACGGCAAGCTATGCGGGGCATTGTGGCTGTTTGGAACGCTGCGAAGCCCCGGGGTGTGCCCTCGTTCACTGCGTCGCCACGCGCATTCTGAGATTTTGGCCCATTCAATGCGGGTGAACGTGAGCTTGCTAGATGAAGCACAAGTTGCACGGGCCACACACGACCGGAACGCGCTGCTCGCCTTACTGACTGGCCAAAGGCGCACAGAGATCACCGCGACCAGGAAGTCGGATGACGACCTTGAAGGCGCGAAGCCGACACTGACAGTGCCGCGTGGGCTCCCGAAAAACCGCAACACCCACCCCGTTCCACTCAGCCCTCAGGCCGTCGGCAACCTGCAAAAAGCTATCGACGAATCAGGCGACAGGCCATTTGTGTTTCCCGGCAACAAGGAGGGATCCCCGATCGCGTCCAGAAGCGTCTCCAAGACGGTGGAGCGCACTCGCAAGGCCATTGGCCCTGGCAATCTCAGCATGCATGATTTGATGCGCACAGCAGGGACATTGATGAGCCAATACGGAGTTCCCCAGAACGTCCGCGAACGCATCTTCAATCATGGCAGCATGCGCAATGGTAGTCTCACCGAAGGTGTCTACAATCGCCATGAATACGATGCCGAGAAGCGCAGCCGTGGAGCCTCTTGCCCGACTTCATTGAGTCGATCACGGGGCGCGGCCTCGCAGAAATCGACAGCTACAGTGTGCGCCTAACAGGGCACACAGGCGGCGACAAAGTCAGAGTAGTATTGTGAACGATGAGGTTCACAGAACGGCACATCATACTTGCAGCATGTAAACATGAAGGGCCTGGAAACACTGTTGATGAGGGAGATGCGGACATTGCGCGGGCGGTTGGAGATACCGGATTTTGACCCGGAGCCGAACTGAGCGATCACGCAGCCTGCCGTTCAGACTCGCGTCCGGTTATCCTTCCAGTGCGTCCGAAGACTTACGAAGGCACCGGGCCAAGCGGCGGACTTAATGGAATTCACAAACACGTAGAACGGATCATCAGTTGCAATTCCAATGGCTTCAACATGGCTCTCGCCGAGTGATCGTCCACTAGGTGCGCATGCTTGATCGACGAGCCAAGCAGTACCGAATTTCCTTCATCGAATAGGTTGCTGGCGATGTCTGAGATTGAGATCATAGGGACCCCAATTAGCAATTGCGTGCAGACGATCCGCAAACTGTGAGAAGAAATGGGAGTGCCTTACACGCTATATCCAGTGTTCCCGCATATACCGGAGGTTGACGCCATCCATCCCGCAAGCCAGGTGCCGTGTCTGCGCCACGATGACGTGACGCCGTTTGAAAGCAAGGCGATCGCAAACTATATCGAATGCGAATTTTCGGGCTCGAAGTTCATTCCAGAAGACAAATTGGAGGCCGCGCAGGTTGAGATCGAAGACTACATTGCACCCGTCGGCAGAGACGTGGCTGATACCGGCTACCTGGTGGGCGGTAAGCTCACATATGTCGAAATGAAAGTGCTTCCCGTGCTGGCGGCCCTAACAATGTTTCCAGCCACAAATGACAAGCTTTCCAAACACAAGAATTTGTCGGCGTATGCTTCTGAGCTGAGCGAACGGTCCACATTCAAAAACACGGCGCCGCCCGAAAACTAGGAGTCCAGCATCATGGCACAACCCGTTTGTCTGATTACAGGTGCCGGTGATGGTACCGGAGCAGCAATCGCGCGCCGCTTCACAGAAGGTGGATATCGCGTCGCGTTACTGGCGCGGACTGAAGCTCGGTTGCGAGATCTCGAAAACGAGCTGGAAGGCTCCCGCGGCTATGTCTGCGATGTTGGCGATCTAGACCATCTGAAGTCTACGATTGAGATGGTGAAGTCCGACCTCGGTGCGCCAAGTGTTGCCGTGCATAATGCAGTCATGGCTGATTTTAAACTGCCGCTGGAAGCCGATCCCATCCTGTTTGAAAAAATATTCCGCGTTAACGTCACGGCGCTCATGGTGCTGGCACAATCTGTCGTACCTGACATGATTGATGGAGAAGGAGGTGCGCTAATCGTGACGGGCAACACGGCGGCATGGCGCGGGAAGCCAAGCTTCTCCATGTTTGCGCCGACCAAGGCGGCTCAGCGGATTCTGGCTCAGGCTATGGCCCGCGATTTCGGTCCAAAACGCGTGCACGTTTGCTATCTGACGATCGATGCCGCAATTGATACACCATGGACGCGCCCTAAGTTGCATCCCGACAAGCCCGATGACTTCTTCTGCAAACCAACCGCAATTGCCGACGAAGTTTATCACGTCGCTCATCAGGACCGGTCTGCCTGGTCATTCGATGTCGAAGTGCGGCCGAGCCGCGAAAATTGGTAGGTCGACTTCGGCTCGGGATCAGTTGCGTCGATTGGCTGTCGCTCCTGACCTTCCGCTAGACGCCTAGTAACCGGACGAACCTCAAGGCGGTCGTTGTCGTGTTGACTACGGCAGCAAGCGGTCCACTGCCGATCTTCCCCGCTGTTCGGCCATCGTCTGCTACTGCCCCGATGCGGCCCTCAACCGTCAATCGAAAACAGCTTGTGGACTTCCTCATTGAGGAAGCTGGTCGCTGTAGGTTTGCGCACGCCGGGGATCACGGCGACGTCGAACAGTTCGCTGACGCCGCCTTCCAGGCGTATCCATTCGACGATGTCGCCGCTGGCAAGGTTGACGATCTGCACGCCGCACCACGGTTCCGCATCGCGCTACTTCAATTCGGCGTCGAGCTGAAGCCCCGAAAAGGTTCCATCTCGCGGCAAGGACAATTCGACGATGGCATGCCCGTTGTGAAAGGTCAGCCCGCGCAGGAAGCCGGGACAGAACACGCGCGGCAAGAACGCGCCCGTCTCAAGATCAACCGTTCCGATGTAACCGGTGCCTGAGTTCAATACCCACAACTGGCCATTATGTCAGCGCGGCGAGTGCGGCATGGAGAGTTTTTCGGTAACGATCTCTTTGCTTGCCACATCGACGATGCAGCCGCCTTCCGCGCGCCTGTCCCGCCAGCCGTTGACGACATCGCTACGGCTTGTCGCCGTGACGAACGCAGGTTCGCCATCGCGCATCGCCATGCCGTTGAGGTGGCAACGGTCTTCGGCAGCCAGTTTGGAGATGAAAGGCGGCTTCCAGTAGGGCT
>CAYGRH010000051.1:0-14100 GCA_964352165.1 uncultured Hyphomicrobiaceae bacterium
GCGTGGTGATGGCGCATGTGGGTGGACGTTATGCCGACATCACGTTCGCGCACGACGAAGACCTTGAGACAGCCGTTGAAGTTCATTCCGACTGGGGCACGTTTGAATGGATCGTCTGGGATGCGTTCGAGAAGGGTTTCCGCGTCGGCATCGTCGGCAACTCGGACGGCCACAAGGGACGCCCGGGAGCCTCGTATCCGGGTGCCAGCTTCTTTGGCAGCCAGGGTGGCCTGACCTGCTATCTGGCCCCCCGGCTTGACCGCGACACCATCTTCGAAGCGATGCGCCGGCGCCGCCACTTCGCCACCACTGGCAACCGAATGCTGCTGGATGTTACCGCAACAACGCAGAGCGATGCTGCACGTCATATCGAGAAGACATCCGGCGGGGCAACCGAGACGACGCGCACTTTGATGATGGGCGATATCGCGCGCATCAGCGATGACGCGGTGCAGCTCGATGTTGCCGTCACAGCGTCCGCACCGATTGAACGGCTTGATGTTTTCAAGGGGCGTGAGTTGATCGAAACCATCAGGCCGTTCGATGCAGCGGCATGTGGAGAACGCGTGCGGCTGACGATGGAAGGTGCCGAGTACCGCGGCCGTGCGCGCACGACCGTCTGGGACGGCACGCTTTCGGTCGAAGGCAACAAAATCACAGCGGCAAAGATGTTCAACAACTGGAACGTCGATCGCGGCATCCGTTCGCAATCGGATAACGCGCTGGCCTGGAAGGCCGTCACGACCGGCAACACCTGTGGCATCGATCTGTGGCTTGCTAATGGCAATGACGGGGAACTCTCAATCGAGACGCCGCACGCGAGCCCGCGGGTCAAGATCAGCGACATCGGGTATGAGGACACGGTGTTTGCAGCGGGCGGGCTTGATCGCATGGTGAAGCTCTACCGGCTGCCGATCGAACCGAAGGAAACGAAACTCACGCATTCAATGCGCGTAGCGGTCGATGCTGAAGGAGACACGCCACTGTTCGTGCGTGTCACCCAGACCGACGGTCACAAGGCGTGGTCGAGCCCTATCTATCTGTTCCGGTCGTGATGATCTGGGCCGGCTACTGAAAGAGCCTTTGCGCAAGCGCGACGCTGACCGGGATGGTGATGAATGACAGCGCCGTCTGGATCGTGACGATGGCTGCCATGAGCGGGGCGTCTCCGCCGAGCTGCCTGGCAAATGCGTAGACGGATGTGGCCGTTGGCACAGCGCCGAACAGTAAAGCGACGATGGTTTGTGTTTCACTCAGGCCGAGGGCCTGGCAGCCCACAATGATGGCGGCTGGAAACGCCACCAGCTTCAGGCACAGTGTGAGCGAGATCGGCATCCAGGAGGCCGACAGGCCTCGCAGTTTCAAGCTTGCGCCAATCGAAAGCAGCACGATGGGGAGTGCGGCATCGCCGAGCAGGCCGGTCATATCGTGGAGGACCGGTATGCGAGTGCCCCAGAATGCATTCACCAAAACACCGATAGCTACAGAAGCGATCAACGGATTTCGCACGATATCGCGCAGGATCGCGGCCAATGTTCCGCGGCTCGATTGTGTAGGCACGAGTGAAATCATCAGCGGGACAATGGTGGCGTTCGTGACGGGGATGAGCATGGCGGAGGCGAGCACCGCCAGTTCGAGACCCGGCGCACCATAAAGGCTCTCGGAAACGGCGAGCGCGATAAAGGTGTTATGGCGGACGCCGCCCTGCAGAACGGAACTTGCGACAGGGCCCGGCAGGTTCGCCAGCCGGACGGTCAGCAGGCTGATGCAAACTGCAAAAACGAAAGAACCGAGGATAACGATCGAATACGAACCGATCACTGTCGGATCGATTTTCGATGTCGACATTTTGTGAAACAGAAGAGCCGGCAGCATGACCCAGTAAACGAGCTTGTCGACGCTCTCCCAGAATGCATCGCTTGGAACGTCGGCGCGCCGCAGCAGGTGGCCCAGAACGATGAGCCCAAAAATTGGAGCAATAGCGAGCCAGATTGCTAGCATGGTCGACCGATCGGTTTGATGAATGGTCGCTGACTCGCAGGCTGGCAGTCGATGGACCTGCGCGGGATACCGGCGTCAAAGCGACAATGGTTCAAGGGATGGGATAGCCTAAGTTGTTCTGCCCGAATGAGAGAACGCTTATTTCTTATGCTCCGATAGGCGTGTTCTAATCCCGGCAACCGGGCTTGCGGAAATCGGCAGAAAAAGAACCCGCCGAGATTGCTGGTATGCGACGGCGAACTCGTCCGGCAGCAACTTTCAAAAAAACCGCAAACGAGCCCATGCGAACCGTTGTACTTTTAACTTATATCTTATACAAGACCTGATGAGCGGATGGAAACCAAAAAACCAGTGGTGCGCTGCTGGACGGTCGCTCAGCATCAACGCGAATCGCGATTGTGTAACTCGCCAAACATCTTACATGCATAGGAATCGGAAAATCATGAGAGGCGCCGACTTGTTGATAGCGACCCTGGCGAAAGCCGGGGTGCGCCGAATTTTCAGCCTATCGGGCAACCAGATCATGCCAGTTTATGATGCCTGCATCGACGCCGGTATCGAGATTGTGCATACGCGCCACGAAGCTTCTGCCGTGTTTATGGCGGACGCCTGGGCGCAAACCACTGGCGAGATCGGCGTTGCGCTTGTGACGGCTGCGCCCGGGTTCGGCAACGCCCTGGGTGCGCTTTATACCGCGTCGGGCAACGAAAGCCCGGTGTTGTTTTTGTCAGGTGATGCGCCGGTCGGCATGGACGGGCGCGGTGCTTTCCAGGAATTCGATCAGGTCTCAGCGTCCAGACCGTTCACAAAGTTTTCGCGCCGCATCATGACCGCCGATGCCATGGCATCAGATACGGCCGAGGCGATCCGCACCGCCATGTCGGGCCGCCGCGGACCCGTGCATCTGGCATTGCCGTTCGATGTGCTCAACGCCAAGCCGGACAAGCCCCAGGCACCGGATGCGGGAGCGTTTGCGCCGGACGTCGTTGAGGCTTCCGCTGATGATCTCGGGTTCATCGGCAAGGCACTGACGGAGGCTAAAAAACCAATCATCATCTGCGGACCGCTGATGAATGCAACGCGCGCTCCCGGCGTGATGAAGGCCCTGCAGGACGCATACGGCTGTCCTGCTTTTGCAATGGAAAGCCCCCGCGGATTGAACGACCCGGCACTTGGTGCCATCGCCCAGGCGTTCTCAAACGCAGATGTCGTCGTCAGCCTCGGCAAGCGGATCGATTTCACGCTCGGCTTCGGGGCAGAAGCCAAATTCGGACCCGGCTGCCGTTGGATTGTGGTCGATGCAGACGGGGCAGCGCTTGAAGCGGCCAGAGGCAATCTCGGCGACAGACTTGTTCGCGCCGTAAGCGCTGACCCAAAGGCTGTTGCAATGGCACTCGGCGAGCAGGCTTCTGCGGCACCGGACAGATCCGAATGGATCAGCGAAGTTTCAAAACTGATCGCCCAGCGGAATTTTTCGGCCATCGATCAGGCACCCGCCGGAGCCATTACGCCGATCGCCATCACTCAGGCCGTGCAACGCGTCGTGGATGCCAATCCGGGCGCGATACTGATTTGCGATGGCGGCGAATTCGGGCAGTGGTCGCAGGCCGGCGTGAGTTCGGAACTGCGGCTGACGAACGGGCCGGCGGGATCCATCGGGGGATGCTTGTGTTATGCGCTCGGAGCGCGCGCGGCGGCGCCTGACGCCGTTGTCATCACCATGATGGGCGATGGCACGGTCGGCTTCCAGTTCGCGGAATTCGAAACCGCGGTGCGCGATAAGCTGCCCTTCATTGCGGTCGTGGGCAACGACCAGTGCTGGAATGCGGAGCACCAGATCCAGATGCGGGAGTACGGCCCGGAAAGGCTAATCGGGTGCCAGCTCAGCGGCGCACGCTACGATCTGGCTGTGGCCGGGCTGGGCGGGCATGGTGAGTATGTGACCGACCCCGGCGAACTCGATGCCGCCTTGCAACGGGCAATCTCTTCGGGGCTGCCCGCCTGCCTCAACATCGAAATGGCCGGGTTTGCAGCACCGACCATCTCGGGCAAGTCGGGGCACTGATCTGCCGGCCGAATGAGACAAAACAGACTGCATGCTCAGGGCATACAGTCTGTTTTTTGCCTTCTGATGACTGCGTTGAGATCAACAGTGGTCTTCGAATTTCCAGCAGGCGTTTTCGTAACCCATTTCGCAGCGGTTCAGCCAACGCCGGCAGCGACGTTCGTGTGGGGATTCGTTGATACGGCCGAGCCCGCCGCTGGCCGCTGCTGCTCCGATCACGCCGATGGCAACGCCCGCGGCCAATCCCTTTACAATATTGCCTGCGCGCTTTCCTTTCGTCTGGTGAACGATTGCCGATGGGTGTGCATTGTTGCTGACGTCCAATTTCTCCAGACCGGACATACCTGCCTGCGCGGAACCCGCTGTGCCTGCGATTGCGAAGGCAAAAATAGCTGCGGCGGAGAACGCCTGGATCGTTGTTGTCATGCGGCTCACTTTTTGCGAATTTACGAGGGGAGAGCGATGGCAGTGCCAAGCGTCTCGAGTTTCCAACGATCCAAAGATGCAGCAATTGCGGCCCGGCTGCTGTCCCGAAGGGAACAGGTCAGAGCCCCTGTCCGGCGCCCGGATTATTGCGAGATGGGATGAACCTCAGTCGCGCGTGGGACTATGCGCCGGGTTTTCCTGGTCGGTGGATTTACTGATGTCATCGGCGGCTCGGTCGGCCGATTGCGTTTCGGGAAGTTCGTTGAACGGCAGCCAGAGGCTCCAGCCGATCTTCGTCGGGCCATCGTTCTGATAGGCCGGCAAGCCGATGGTCATTCCCAGGTGGCCGCCTTCGGGAGCATGGGTGTAAGTGCCAAACAGCCGGTCCCAGATCGACAGGTTGAAGCCGTAGTTGGAGTCGTGCTCGCGTCGGATCACGGAGTGATGCACCCGGTGCATGTCAGGGGTCACGATTACAGTACGCAACGCGGCGTCAAGCCAGCGGGGCAAGGCGATGTTGGCGTGGTTGAACATGGCGCATCCATTCAGGATGACTTCGAAAACAACCACAGCCACGGCAGCGGGCCCGAAGATCAAGACCAAAACAATCTTCCACAGCATCGACACCGCGATCTCGATCGGGTGAAAGCGGATCGCCGTTGAGACGTCTATGTCACGGTCGGCATGATGCATCTGGTGCAGCCGCCAGAACATGGGCACTTTGTGGGAGACAAGGTGTTGCAACCAGATCGCGAAATCCAGGATCAGGAGAGCCAGCACGAATTCGAGCCAGAACGGCAGCGCGATGAGGTTGAAGATGCCCCAGCCTTGTTGTTCTGCGTAGATTGCCGTGGCAACGGCTGCCAATGGCACGGCCAGCGCGCCCATCAGCCTGACCACTGCACTGTCGATCCCGACGATCGTAAGGTTGGTGAGCCAGCGCCTGCCTTTCGGAGCCGTGAGCCTGCGGCGTGGAATGAGCAGTTCCAGGGCTGCCATCGTCGCCAAAATCCCGGCAAAAACCGAGAACCTGAACACCGGCTCTGAAATCCCGCCAAACAATTCCATTTTCAGTCGGTCCCTTTAACGTGCCGCCAGCTACAATCGGCCACTGCGGCAGCTTAAATCCTTTTCTCCGTCCAGAGCAGTCAAATGCCCGTGGGTTTTTCAGACATTGGCCGCGCTTGGATAATTATGCTTGCCGAAGGGCAGACAGGGCGGCATCACTGCGGTCATGTTAGAAAACCTCAAATCACCCGGTTCGCCCGCCGCATCGCCAGCCGGCAATGTCGACTTCATAACGGTTCTGCCCAAGAGCGGATCACAAGGCGGCCCGGCGAGCGCGCCACATTTGTTACTGGCGCATGGCGCGGGGCAACAGATGACCAGTCCGTTCTTCGAGACGGTCACGTCGTTGATCGTTGAGCGCGGCATTGGCGTGACGCGCTTCGAATTTGCCTACATGGCCCAACGGCGGCATGGCGGAAAACGGCGTCCACCGCCACGGGCGGACATACTGACTGCCGAATACCTCGCCGTCGTCGCACAGGTCCGCGAGGAATTGGGAGCGGGCGCGCGCCTCTTGATCGGCGGCAAGTCGATGGGCGGCCGGATGGCGAGCATGATCGCCGATGAGTTGTATGATGCTCGCCAGATCTCAGGCCTCGTCTGCCTCGGCTACCCGTTCCATCCGCCCGGCAATCCCGACAAGTTGCGCACCGACCATCTCGAGAGCCTGACCTGTCCGGCGCTGATCGTGCAGGGCGAGCGCGATGCATTCGGTACGCGCGCCGATGTCGAAAGCTATCAACTTTCTCGATCGATCGACATCAAATGGGCCGTTGACGGCGACCATGACCTGGGGCCGCGCGGCGGAAAAGGCGTGTCACGCAAGGACAACCTGAAGATGGCTGCCGATGCGATCGCCGCCTTTGCGCAACGTGTTTCGCGCAAGTCGTGATGAAGCTGGATCAACCGTGCTGATGACGTGCGCGGGCACCGAATTCCAGAGCGGCGCACGTCAGCTTGTCGAGGTTCAGACGGGCTGCGAGCAGATCGAGGAAGCGGATTTCTTCCGCCTTCACCGTCAGATCGCTCGCTGCGACTTCAACTGACAAGGCATAGGCCGTCTGGAAAAGCCTGGGGGGCAGACCTTCCTTGATCATCTGGAGCACGGTTTGGAGGCCTTCGTCCTTGCCCAGCACGCTACCGCAAGCCTGCGAGTCGGGCACCAACTGCTCCTCATCGTAATCATTGAAGACCGGCAATTCCCGCACGATAGACCCGATGCGCGACAGCTCCCTGTCTGAAAGATTACCGTCGACTGCGGAGATCGTAATCATTGCGTAGATCAGCGATTGCTGCGGGCTAAGCGGATTTTGCATCTGGTCCTCTGAATGTTGAGCCGTCTCATATCTAGACCACGTTCAGGCACAATCAAGGCCTGACAGCAAGGCCTTGCAGGCAGCGCCCAGGCTAGGGGACAGGTTGTTGCGGCATTATTCTGGGGGCGGATGCCGGGGCTTCCCGCGTGTGCGTTGACGCGCGTTGGCCCTCTGACTACGGTGCGCGCGGTCTATTTTCGATCACTTGTCGTGATGCTTTTTCGACGCTCTTGCCGGCTGCGGCTTTGGCGAGGCGTTGTCCAGCTTTACGTTCCCATTCGCGCAAACGAGTAATCCCACCCCATGACGTCATCTGCTGGAACCACCGCCATCGATCCGGATCTTGCCGCTTTGGCGAACCAGTCGAAGGCCTGGCCGTTCGAAGAAGCCAGACGGCTGATCAAGCGGCTGGAGCGGGTCGACAAGACCGGTGAGAAGACCGTGGTGTTCGAGACGGGGTATGGGCCTTCGGGACTGCCGCATATCGGCACGTTCGGAGAGGTCGCGCGGACATCCATGGTGCGGCATGCATTCGATGTGCTTTGTGAAGGTCGACGCAAGACGCGCCTCGTGTGCTTTTCCGATGACATGGATGGGCTGCGCAAGGTTCCCACAAACGTGCCCAACCAGGAGATGATGGCGAAGTATCTCGATATGCCGTTGACGAAGGTGCCCGACCCCTTCGACGCCGGGCATGAGAGCTTTGCCCATCACAACAACGCGCGCCTCCGGGCGTTCCTTGATCAGTTCGGATTTGAGTACGAATTCCTGTCGGCGACGACGTGCTACAAGTCCGGCATGATGGATGAGACCTTGCTGGCGATGCTGGCGGCCTACGACAAAGTCATGGACATCATCCTGCCGACACTCGGCAAAGAGCGACAGGCAACCTACTCGCCGTTTCTGCCTGTGTGCCCGCGGACCGGAAAGGTGCTGCAGGTGCCGATGATCGAGCGCGATGCGGCGCGTGGCACGGTCGTTTATGCAGATCCCGAAACGGGAGAGAAGGTCGAAACGCTGGTGACGGGCGGCAACGTCAAGTGCCAGTGGAAGGCTGACTGGGCGATGCGGTGGACGGCGCTTGGCGTCGATTACGAAATGGCTGGCAAGGACCTGATCGATTCCGTAACGCTTTCATCAAAGATTTGCCGTGCGCTCGGCGGGACGCCGCCGGAAGGGTTCAACTACGAGCTGTTCCTTGATGAAAAAGGCGAGAAGATCTCAAAGTCGAAAGGTAACGGGCTGACCATCGAGGACTGGCTCAATTATGCCTCTCCTGAGAGCCTATCGCTGTTCATGTTCCAAAAGCCCAAGACGGCGAAGCGCTTGTTCTTCGATGTCATCCCGAAGACCGTGGACGAATATGTGCAGTATGTCGGCGCCTACCATAGACAGGATGGCAAGCAGCAGCTCGACAACCCCGCATGGCACATTCATCTGGGCGCGCCGCCTGATCTCGACGTGCCGGTTTCGTTTGCGTTGTTGCTCAATCTGGTTTCCGCATCGAATGCTCACGACCGTTCCGTACTGTGGGGTTTCATCCGCCGGCTCGCGCCCGATGCAACGCCAGAGAACCACCCGCTGCTCGATCAGCTCGTCGGGTATGCCGTGCGCTATTACGAAGACTTCGTGAAACCGACCAAGACGTTCCGGACCGCAACGCCGGACGAGCGCAAGGCCCTTGAGGCGCTCGACGCCGCGCTGGCCGATGCTGCTCCGGACGCAGACGCCGAAACCCTGCAATCGCTCGTTTACGAAGCGGGGAAGTCGAACGGCTTTGCGGACAGTCTGCGCGACTGGTTCAAGGCCATCTATGAGGTTCTACTGGGGGCGAGCCAGGGCCCGCGCTTCGGCTCGTTCATCGCTCTGTACGGCGTCAAGGAAACGCGCGCATTGATAGCGAAGGGGCTGGCTGGCGAATTGGCAGGCGGTAAAGACGACGCCTAGGTTCGGCGAGTTCGGATTGCCGCTCCCTGACGACACGCCGCAACGGTGGCTGGCGCGTCAGATGGCGTCTCGTTCGATGTTGGCTTGTTCTGGCTTAACCTGTTGATTGAGGCGCGGGATATCCAAGCGCCAGACCCGGGCGAGAACCTGCAAAAGCTGTTCCTCGCGGGCGCGCACGTAGGCGGCATCCCACCGGTCGGCTTCGTTTGCTGCCGCCGTGATGGCCAAGATCCCGTTGGGCCCGTCGGGCGTCCGGTAGACCTCCTGCTTGGCTGCGAACTCCCTGTTGCGCGCGCGGTCGTTCTGGGCCGGGGTGACAAGCACCAGATTGCCGAGGCTGCTGGTGCACTGTTGGCGTTCGTCAGCATCCGCAAACCATTCGAACCACTGGCCGTTCTTTTGGGGTCGCTGGGGCAGGACATGCTCGATGGAGTAACCAGAAGGTTCGAGCGTTTCAGCCCCTGACTGCATTTCGTCATTGATACGCAGCAGCACGAGTTTGCAGGCCTGCATGTTGCGCGCGTACAGATCCTTGAGGTTGTGGACAATGGTTCGCATTTCCTCGCGGGTGAACGCGAAGGCTGCCATGCGCCCCTCGTAAGCATCGCCATGCCGTAAGGCTTCGACGATGCGCGAAAAGCGCCGCTGGCGTTTGCCTGCGCCAACGCACAACAGCCGCAGCAAATTTGCGAACCGATCGATCTCGGCGATCAGCTCGCGGGTTCGCTTGGGGTATTTCTCATGGTCGCGAATGACCAGCATGGCAGCGGGCACCCAGTCGCTGCCGTTCAGCCGGTTGAGACTGAGCAGGTGCCGACGCACGACGGCATCTATCGTATGAGGCTGGGATTTCGCGTGTAAAATGGTCTGGAAGGCCGCGGCAAGTGGCGTAAACTCGTTTTCGACAAAGCCATCTGGGCTGCCCGATGCATGGATCACCGCGCGCACACCGGCTATGACCTGTTGCTTGTTTTGACCGTGTGCCAATCGCAGGTGGGAAAAGAAGTCCTCGAAGTGCTCGCCGATGGCGCATTCGGCTGCGTCCCATTGGTTGACTATTGCGTCGCTTCGGGCAGCCGAGATCCCGTGCAGGACTTCAGCTTTTAAAATGTCGTTGCGCTGGAGGGGGCGTCCGCGATCGTTCAGGACCGTGAACATACGGTGTGCGCGATCTAGGTCCTCGGTAAGGATCACAACGAAATGGCAATTTGCGCGAAGGTATTGCGCCAAGCGGCGGCGCTGCTCGCCATCGAGATCGGCAAGCTCGGCAATTATGCGGTCGCGGGCTGCAAGAAGCGCTGTTTCGCCATGCGTCATGGCATCAGGATCAACCGGCACGATCCTTGTTGCGCCCGGAACCTGGATGTGGCGCCTGAGGAATTCGCGCTCTTTACCGCGAAGCCTTAGGCGCAACCCGTCGGGGTTTGCAGAGCCGTCATCGTCAGTGGCGTTTAAGCCCGTGCGGATCATGCGATCGAGCGCCATGGCATCTTTGCTCGAACGGTCGGGATCGAGATCTCGCAGTGCTGCACACAGAATGGTCAGCGTCACGAGGCGCTGCTGGCCATCGACGATCTCGTAATAGCGTGAGTGATCATGCGCCTGATTTTTTTCGCCCGCGCTTTCGAGCAGAAGGATAGCACCGAGGAAATACTCGGCTTCGGCCGTGTTCTCGTCATCGATGCCGCAGGCCGCGCAAACGTCCTCCAACAGCCGCAGTGCCTCAGTCACCGACCAGGCATAAGAGCGCTGGTATGGCGGGATGGAGAATACGAATGGCGCATCGAACAACTCGGATAATCTGAGCGATGCCGTGGGAAGACGCGAAAACATCAGGACAGTTCTTGTTGTTTACACAAAGCTACTTAGGCTTACGGTTTGCTGCTGAATGCCTCCTGCCTGGAACGCCAACCGATCGTTTGACCTGAGAGCGCAATTGATGCTGCCCGCCTAACCGACGGTAAGTTTCCGAAGAGGAAACAGATCAAACCCGCAATGGGCGCGATCTACAAGCTTGGAAACGAGCATAAGCGTTATTCAGGTGAATGCCTGCAGTTTTGCTGGCATTCGGACGTGGCCGGAGTTGGCGGAAAGGTGCGTTACGCGCGGTATCACTCAGCATCAGGAGGGTTGCGAAGCGTGAGCCGAAGTGGCAAAGCCCATCTTCAAGAACTTTGGCCAGATTTTGAGAGACGCTGCGCATGAGCACACACGAAAGCCAAGCCCTTGACCGGAGCGTCGTCTATAAAGTTGTCGACCAGGCGCAATGGCAGCGGGCGCGCGAGGATGGTTCGTATAACGGCTCGGCGGACGATGCCCGCGATGGGTTCATTCATCTTTCGACGCGATCGCAACTGCCTGGAACTTTGGCCAAGCACTACCAGGGACAGAGAAATCTCGTGCTCGTTGGGTTTAGCGCCAACGATCTGGCCCATGGGCTGAAGTGGGAGCCGTCGCGTGGCGGAGATCTGTTCCCGCATTTCTACGGCATGCTGAAGCCGTCACGTGCGCTCAGTGTCGTGGTGCTGCGCTCAGATGAGGCGGGGATACCGCAGGTGCCTGATGGCCTTGCCTAATTCGGCTCGCGCGGGTGCTAGATTTCAATGTCGGCCAGGCGGTGGTGTCGGCTGATGATGAATGCCCAGAAGAGGATCACGCTCTATGCTCAATTCGGTTTTCGGCCTCGCGCGGTCTGCATTGTTCGCGATGCCGCCGGAAGAAGCGCATGAACTTACTGTGCGGTCGTTGGAAATGGGCATGTATCCGCGCTGCTCAAACAGCGATCGGGCAGGGCTGTCACAGGACGTATTCGGACTGTCGTTTCCAAACCCTATTGGCATTGCGGCCGGCTTCGACAAAGATGCTCGCGCGTTTGCGGGCGTGCTGGGCATGGGCTGCGGCTTTGCAGAAATCGGCACCGTGACACCCAAGCCGCAGGATGGAAACCCGAAGCCGCGGGTATTCCGGCTGGTGGACGATCACGCCGTCATCAATCGCCTCGGCTTCAACAATGGTGGCCATGCTGCCGCCCTGGCGCGCCTGACGGCCAAGACCGTCGACGGCATTGTCGGGGTCAATATCGGGGCCAACAAGGACAGCGAAGACCGTGCTGCGGACTATGTTGCAGGCCTCAAATTGTTCAACGACGTCGCCAGCTACTTCACTATCAACATCTCTTCGCCCAATACCCCCGGACTGCGCGATCTGCAGGCGCCGGCCGCGCTCAATGAGTTGCTGACGCGTATCATGGCCGCCCGCGCCGATCTCATTACAGCGGGTCACCCCCGGCGGCCGATCGTCGTCAAGATCGCGCCGGATATCGCAGCAGACGACATCGAACCCATCGTCGGACAGCTCATATCGCACGACGTGGACGGAATTGCCGTGTCCAACACAACTCTGGAGCGTCCGGGGCTTAAAGGCCGTGTTGCCAAAGAAGGCGGCGGGCTTTCCGGCCGGCCGCTGTTTCGTCGCTCCACGGTGATGCTGGCGCGGGTCTTCCGGCAGACGGGCGGGAAAATTCCGCTCATCGGCATCGGTGGCATCGACAGCGGGGAGACCGCGCTTGCCAAGATCGGGGCAGGCGCGCGGCTGATCCAACTCTACACTGGCCTCATCTACGAAGGCCCTGGCCTGATCGGAAAGATGGCATCGCACCTGGAGGGCGCTGTGAGAGCTGCCGGTGTGGAGAACATCGCAGAATTGTGTGGGCGGGATGCCGAGGCTTGGGCGGCAAAACCTCTATCGGGATGAATGAGTTGGCGGCCTGGGCTGAATTTTTTGGCCAATTGCCGCGCAATTTCATGGTGTCGCCAGAAAGCAGCTTCGATACTCTGCCGGAGAAGCGTAATTCGCGCCTGACCCGCATCCGCGCCACCGCCATGCATCGGCGGCTTGACTGGAGAATCCCAATGCTGTTTTCGACCGCGGATCCCCGCAGTTCAATCATGCCTGTTGCGCGGACCTATAGACCGGCTGCCCGCCGCTTTACCGCTCTTGCCTTACTTTTCGCGCTGGTTGGAATGTTTGCAGCTCCCAATACGGCCGAAGCCGCAAAGTCCAAGCTGACTTGCAGCTTCATTCAAAAGCAGTGCGTCAAGGAATGCTCCAAGCAGATGGACAAAGGCTTTTGCTCGGTCTACTGCGCGGACAAGCAGGCGATGTGCATGCAGACGGGACGTTGGGACGGCATCCAGCGCCATTTCGAAAACGTGAGGCGCCGATAAACTGACATCCTGTCCGCTCGAATTGATCTCGACCTCACGCAAAGGCGTCGCGCTTGAGGGCGGGATAGCAGGCGTACAGGCTTATGGCGCGAACGATGTAGGCCAACATCAGTGCCGCCCATAATCCATGGTTGCCATAGATCGGCTGCAGCACGAGCCAAGCTGCAAGAAATACAAGCGCCGACACGATCATCATATTGCGCATGTCGCGCGTGCGTGTTGCTCCGATGAAGATCCCATCAAGCTGGAAACACCACACCCCCAAGATCGGCGTCAGAACAGCCCAGACCAGATAATTGCCCGCTGTCGCGCGTACCGGTTCACTCGTCGTCATGGCAGCTATCAATGAAGGGCCTGCGATCATCAGCAGCAGTGACAGCACCGCGCTGACGGCAACAGCCCAGATGGTCGATGACCGCACGGCCTCATTGAAGCGGTCACGCCTGCGCGCACCGACGGCCTGCCCCACCAGGGTTTCGGCAGCGAAAGCAAAACCGTCGAGAAAATAAACGGTGACGGCGGTCAATGCCTGCAGGATGGCATTTGCCGCGAGGATCTCGTCACTCGTACGCGCGCCCTGGGCGGTGAAGAAGAAAAACATCGCCAGCAGGCACAGCGTGCGGATCATGATATCGCCGTTGACGCTCAACAGCCTGCGCAATCGATCAAGGTCGAGGACGCGGGCGCGATCAACGATGGCGCCGGAGCGCGCAATCATGCCGCGGGCGACCCACAAGCCGGCTGCAAGCGCTGCGACTTCAGCAATAATGACGGCATAGGCGACGCCTGCCACGGCCATGCCCAATCCCATTACGAAGGCAACCGATAACAGAAGGTTCACGCCGTTGAGCAGGAGTTGGATGGCGAAGGCGAGCCCGGCCCGGCCCTGGCCGATGAACCAGCCAAGGAGCGCGTAATTCATCAACGCTGCAGGAGCTGCCCAGATGCGGATTGCGAAATACGTTCGGGCTTCGGCTTCGACTTCAGGCGAGGCTCCAACCAGCCAGAAGGCAGCCGACGACAACGGCCATTGCAAGACGATGAGGCCAAC
>CAYGRH010000052.1:0-7130 GCA_964352165.1 uncultured Hyphomicrobiaceae bacterium
CATCGAGAATGGCGCGACGACCACGTACTGGAAGACCGGCCACTCCTACATCAAACGCTTTAGCCACGAAACGAAGGCGCTGGTTGGCTTTGAAAAGTCCGGCCATTTCTTCTTCAACCCACCGCTTGGCCGCGGCTACGATGACGGCATCGTGGCAGCCTTCGCCGTTTGCGACATGCTGGATCGCAATCCGTCAAAAACTATGGCCGACCTGAAAAACGCACTGCCCAAAACCTGGCAGTCACCGACAATGTCACCCAAGTGCGCCGATGAAACGAAATACGGCGTGGTTGATCGCATCGTTGCGCACTTCAAGAAATTGGCAGACGAGGGGGGATCACTTGCCGGTCAGAAAATCCGCGAACTCATCACCGTCAACGGTGTCCGCATCGTTCTCGAAGATGGCACCTGGGGATTGATCCGCGCCTCATCCAATAAGCCGGAGCTTGTCGTCGTCGTTGAAAGCCCGACATCGGAAGCCAACATGCGCGCAATCTTCGCCGAATTAGACAAGACGCTCGCGACCGAACCCGAAGTCGGCGCCTACAATCAGAAAATCTGACCCGAAATTCCCCCAAAAGCCCCGAAAAACGGCGTTTTACCTATCCAAACGGAGACGTTTCGCCACGCAAAGCAAGAATTGTCGCGCGGTCGGCACACTTCACTGGTATGAGCCCTGGGCCCGGAATCGTTCAGGGCACGAACAAAAAGGGACTCGGGAGATACCATGCTTGAACAACTAATACCGCTGGCCACCGGTGGCCTGGGCGGATTGCTCGGCGGCAACGCCACAGGCGCGATGTTTCGCAAGTCGGGAATGGGCGTCGGCTCAAGCTCCGTCGTTGGCATGATCGCAGGCGCTATAGCCACCTACTTCCTCGGACCAACGTGGGGCCCGATGGTCGGCGGCCTCATCGGAACCGGCGGCCTTGAATCGATCCTCGGCAACCTGCTTGCAGGCGGCGCTGGCGGGGCAGGCGGCACTATCCTCATGGGCATCATCCGCTCCATGATGGGCGGCCGCTAATCCCGGTCAAAAAAATCAGGCAAAGCCGGGTAATCGGCTTTGCCCTTCCAGCACGCAGCGCCGATGACGCCTCTCATACCGGCAAGCGGTCCACTCAGGATTTGTTCTTGAGTGCCTCTCGTTCTTCATAGCGCTTGAGATGAAAGCGCTGAAAGTTTCGGTCATTCTCATAGACCTTGGCGTCGACCCAAACGAACATATCGTAGAATGTGCCAGGCCCGATCCCAAGGTTCATCCGGGCGACTTCCAAGGGCGGTCCGTACTTGCCATCAAGTCCGCTCAGGTCTTCCTTCAGGAACACGACCGTAGGCGTGAACATGACGCCCCAGCGCTCGGCCAGTTCTTTTTCCAGCATCTTCGTACCGTCGAAGTCTGTCACCTCGCGCGATCCCCACAGATCGAGCTGAACGATCGTGAAATTCTCGCGCACGTAATCGTTGATGTATTTTTTCGCCAGAACTTCGGTGTGCATTTTCGTGCAGTAGCCGCACCCACGCTGTTCGAAAAACACAGCAAACCGTTTCCCGGCGGCCTTCGCTTCATCCAGGTCTTCGCGCAGATCTAGGAACGAGTTTGAAAACCACGACTGGGTATAAACCCCATCGTCGTTCTTGACGGGAGCAACGGCAGGCTCGGATTCACCGATCGGCGGGGGCAGGTCATTCGCCTGTGCCCCATTCGCGCTGAACGCAACAAGCGAACTGACGGCAAGAGCCATTGCTGGCAGAACAGCCAGGCACCAGGATCGCAGCATGTTTCTAACCTCCAGAAAACACATTCTGATAGCCGAATATACGCAAACTATTTGTCCAAGGCGACGCAAAAAGCATTCAGGACCCATCGCTGCCAACCCGCATCCGGCACTCATTCAGCCTCCGCGCGGCCCGCATCTGCAATGAGCCTTCAACCACGGACTTGACCGCAGCTTCAACCCGCCATGAGGCTATAAGAAAAGCGCAGTGCAACAAGGGTGAGAAAGGCCGCAAAGGCCATTTCCAACTTGCGTTTTGAGATCCCATGCGAAAGCCGCACCCCCAAAGGCGCGGCAAAAACACTTGCCGGAATGATAAGCGCTGCCCCGAGTAAGCTGACATAGCCCAGCGAGAACGCCGGCACTAGCGGATCACCCCACCCCGCCCAGATGAACCCCAGTGCACCTGGGATGGCAATCAGTGGTCCAAGCCCCGAGCCGGTAGAAACCGCCTGGATCATCGGCCGATTATAGAGCGAATAAATGAGCACGAGGAACGAACCACCGCCGATGCTGAGCAGCACCGAAACAAAACCTACACCGACGAAATAAGTTTCCACCCATTTGCTTTTTGGCAGGTCCGGCCCAAGCCGCCAGTCATCCCGGCCGAACGCCATTTTCGCAGCCAGCAGCGACGCAAACACAACCCAGACGCCCTTGAGAACCATGCTGCTCGAACGATCAGCGACAAGAACGCCAAGGATGACGCCCGCGACCGCATAAAGACCGAAACGTTTCAGTCCTTCGACATCTACGCTGCCTCGCTTCCAATGAGCCGAAAGCGCCCGGAGCGACGTCGGAACGATCACGGCAAGCGAGGTCCCAAGCGCCATATGCATGCGGATTTCCGGGGCCACCCCCAAGGCAGCAAACGTTTCATAAAGTACGGGGATGAGAATGCCCCCACCCCCGATACCGAGCAAACCGGAAACAAATCCCATGACCAACCCGGACGCGAGCAGCGCCGCGGCCAGCCACATCGCGCTTTCCGCGCTGATACCGATGTCCATTAGTCCGCACGCTCCAACGCGCCGCATCGGGCGGACGCCGCTTCGACAATTTCGAGCGCATCCGCCAGCACGTCCGCGGAGCAATCAGGTCCAACCGCGTTTTCACTGAGATGGCGGCGAAACATACGAGCTCTTGGCTGACCATGATAGAGACCAAGAATATGCCGCGTGACGGAGTTGAGCCGCCCCCCGCGAGCGATGTGATTTTGGGCGTACGCAATAAGCGCACGCACCACATCTCCCCGCGACGGGGAAGGTCCATCATCACCAAAGATGACGCGATCGACGTCGGACAGAATGTAAGGCGTGTGATAGGCCGCCCTCCCAAGCATCACCCCATCGACATGGGCGAGATGACCGGCAGCGCTTTCGATATCTTCAATGCCGCCGTTGATGATGACGCTGAGATTCGGACGCTCCGCTTTCAGGCGGTACACGCGCTCGTAATTGAGCGGCGGCACTTCACGGTTCTGCTTTGGAGATAACCCCTTTAGCCAGGCTTTCCGGGCATGAACGATGAACACTCCGCATCCCGCATCAGCGACCACCTTAATGAACCGGGAAAAATCCGCATCGCTATCCTGGTCATCAATGCCGATACGGCATTTCACTGTGACTGGAATTTCGACGCGGACGGCCATGGCTGCCACGCATTTGGCGACAAGATCGGGCTCCGCCATGAGGCACGCCCCGAAACGACCCTCCTGCACCCTGTCGGACGGGCACCCCACATTGAGGTTGATCTCATCATAACCAAAATCAGCGCCGATTTGCGCCGCATCGGCCAGTCGCACGGGATCAGACCCGCCCAACTGGAGAGCGACCGGATGCTCGGACGGATCAAAGCCGATTAGCCTGTCACGATCGCCGTGCAGGATCGCTTCCGCCGTGACCATCTCGGTATAAAGCCTTGCGTGCCGGCTCAAACGACGGTGGGCGAACCGGCAATGCCGGTCCGTCCAATCCATCATGGGGGCAACGCAGAACTTATGCGCGTATGATTGCAAAGAACTTCCCGCTCAACAGATCTTCCAGATAACGGACTTCGGCACAAACAATCGAATGCCAGTAAATCGCGGGTGAGAAAACGTCCGATCTGACTGATGCTCGAACACTCCAAACCACCTCGTGAACGGCCCACCAAATCTGGGCGGACCGTTACACCTGGGACTAGGGGATGCCGCCGATGATAGCGATGGGCACCTTAACAAGGCTCTCGCCGACTTGCGTCACAGCTGACACCACACCTGCTGGCTTCTTGCCATGCTGCTCCCCGGCACCATCCAAACCCTTGCCGATGGCAGCCATGACAGCACCCGACCTCGCAAACTTGCTGTGGTTGGATGGGTCCCCAGGATCGACATTTGTAAGGTCGATGACATTGAGGTTGTAGCGGCGCGCACCTTCGATTGCGCGGCGATCATTCGCCGTGATTTGCCCAACACGATCGATGCCACCATCGAGAATCTTCGACAAGCCCAGAGCCTTATCATCGCCGGACACGAGAACCGTCATCGGTCTTGGCAGGCGGCCTATCACGTCGAGCTGCGTGCGGAACACATTCACATCAATATCAGGTGCGGCCAGAATAACGTCGCGCAGCTTTCCACCGAAGCTGTTGTCTCCCTTGATACTGGCCTGCCGCAGCGTCTCAACCGTCAACAGCGTTCCCATGCTGTGGGCTAGAACATCGATTTCGCGGACCTCCGGAAGCTCGGCAATTTCGCGCAAAAAGCTCTCAAAGTAATCGCGTGAATAGGTCACCGATTCACGATCCGCAACGTAGAGCGGAGCCTCCCCGCGCGAAGGCCAGGCAAACAGTACAGGTACACCCTGAAAACCGGAGTCATGCGCAATCTGGCCAAGCCAGTAGACCGCTTCCTGATAGCGCATATTGTAGCCATGAACGAACACCATCACCCGGCCCTGACCATTTGAGCGAGCCCGTCTACGCAGCGCACTCAAGAACTGCTGGCGTTCTAAGGTCGCCCTATCCGTGGTCACAAAATGATAGGCGGGGTCGGGAGGAATCTGGTCGGGCCATTCGATCTGTCCGGGCCGATGATGGGTCGGGATCGACACATTGTGCATGCCGTAATTGAGCTGTAGCGACCGGTCGATGGACAAAGCAAACGGGTTGGAGGGATCGCCCAATCCCCGCGTGGTCGCGATAAGCATCTCAACTTTTTGCGTGTACCGCGGCGGCCGGTCGACAGGATCAAGAACGCTCGCGCCCGGACGCGGCGCACATGCGGCGACCAGACTAGCCAGCAGCAATCCGATAATCGGCGATTTCCAGGAGGCTAAAATGAACTCATACTCCGTTCGGATACATCACGAACCATGACTTAATCTAATATCATGCGTTTCTAATCGGATAAGCGCCGCAGCGCGGCCACAAGCTTAGATCGCCCAATACTGTGTCACAATCGCCCCATAAAGCGATAACATTGCCCCATTTTGCGCTTCTCTGTTTGGCATTTAATACCCAATTTTTCCTAAACCAAGGCCTGATAATCAGAACTCTTGGCACCTCACCACGCTCCCAATTCTCCGGACGGCGGCGACCGGCAGGGGCAGAAGGCAATGGCAAGTACAAGCCAAGAAGCTTCATCGAGCTTAGCAAGCCGGCCTCCTCCCCTCGACTAATCAAGGACAAACCGGGCCTGTATGATATCGCCGTGAGCGTCCTTGCCGGAAAGCGCGATTTTGTCGCCCTTGGCGAGAGGCGCATCGAGCTTGGCTGACAGCTCCGCGCCCTCCGCAGTGAGCTGCACAACGCTCGTGCCCGCACTTCCCTGGATGATCGCCTTGAAGCTCGTACCCCCGACATCGAGCGGCTCGTCGTGTTCGCGCAGGTGGAACACGATGGCGTCCGCGGATGCAACGAGTTCCACGCTGTGATGATTTGCATCTTCGACGATCTGGCCGCCATGGCGCGGCGCAAGAGGCTTTGTCTCATCGTGCGCCATACCGGCCGACGAGATGAGGAGTACGGCGAGTGAACCTGTGACAAGTGTGATGAAGAATTTCCGCATCAGTATTCTCCTATTTAGATTTTTCAATAAGCTTCAACATTTCGAGCGTTGGCGACGGGTTTGGCATCTCGCTCAGCGACCAATCGCTCAAGTGGCTTGCGGCCGAACCAGAGGAATAACAGCGGCGTCAAAACGGCGTCGATCAACGTCGCCGACACCAGTCCGCCGAAGATCGTGACGGCAAGCGGATGTAGAATTTCACGTCCCGGCTCGTCCGCAGCGATCATCAGCGGCACGAGAGCCAGTCCGGCCGACAGCGCCGTCATCAACACGGGCGTCAACCGCTCCAGCGAGCCTCGGACCACGAGATCGCGTCCGAAGGTTTCGCCTTCATAAAGTGCAAGATTGATGTAGTGGCTGATCTTCAGAATGCCGTTGCGCGCAGTAATCCCTGCAAGCGTGATGAACCCGATCAGACTTGCCACCGAAAACGGCAGCCCCGAGATCCAAAGAGCACTCACGCTGCCGATCAGACCCAGAGGGATTGCCGTCAGCACGATGCCTGCAAGCACTGCTGACTGGTAGCGGCTGTAGAGCACGAGAAAGATCATGGCGAGCGAGATTAGCGACAATAGCCCGATCGTTCGGCTGGCATCTTCCTGCGCTTGAAATTGGCCTTCAAGTCGCACGACATACCCAGCCGGCATTTCGGTCTCATCGATCATCTGCCGGATGTCTGAGATAATTGCGGCCATATCCCGCTCGCCATCGCCATTGGCCGACACCACAATGCGCCGCTGCTGGTTTTCCCTCAGGATCTGGTTGGGCCCTTCAGCCTCGACAATCGTCGCCAATCGATTGAGCGGCACGTACCCCATCGGCGTTGCAACAAGCGCCTCGCCGAGCCCGGTGGTCGAACGGTTTTCATCCGACAGGCGCATCACGACGTCAAACCGGCGGTTCCCCTCGACGATCTGAGACACGGTCCGCCCGTTCGTCAGATCAGCAAGCGTCGCCGTCAGCTCCGGCGGCTTGACGCCGTAAAGGGCGGAGCGCTCATAATCAGGCACGACCTGAAGCTGCGGGATCAGTACCTGCTTTTCGGTCTGCAGATCGACAAGGCCGGGTACACCGGCAAGACGCGACTGCAGGGTCGCTGCGAGCGTGCGTAGCCGGTCCAGGTCATCTCCGAAGATCTTGACTGCGATCTGCGCCCTGACGCCGGACAGCATATGGTCGAGCCGGTGGCTGATCGGCTGACCGATCCCGATGGCAGCGGGGAGCGCTGAAAGCGCAGCGCGGATGTCAGCGTAGACCTCCTCGCGCGAGCGATCCGAACGCTCCAGGTCGATATCGACCTCCGT
>CAYGRH010000052.1:7140-13882 GCA_964352165.1 uncultured Hyphomicrobiaceae bacterium
GCTCATGACCAATCGCTCGGCCTTGGTGCCCAGTCTGTCAGCTTCGGCAAGCGAGATCCCCGGATTGTAGACAACAGAAACCAGCAGCGTCCCCTCGTTGAAGGGCGGCAAAAAGGATCGCGGAAGCTGTGTCGCAAGAATGCCTGCACACGCCACTCCAGCGAAGATCAGGGCCACCACCTTGCGCGGATGAGCAAACGTCATACCAAGAAGCGCGCGATTTCCCGACTTCAAGACGCGAACCAATGCGCTGTCGCGCTCATTCTCCTTGGGCGAACGCAACAGGAAATAGCACATCACCGGGGTCAGAGTGATCGAGGTCAGAAGGCTCGCCAGAATGGCAACGATGTAGGCAAAGCCGAGCGGGCGGAACAACTGCCCTTCAAGCCCCTGCATGGCAAACAACGGGACAAACACCAGCACGACAATCGCGGTTGCATAAACGATCGAGGAACGCACCTCGTGACTGGCATTGAGAACAACGGTCAGTTTGTCCAGCGGCTGCCGGGCCTGTGCATTCAGACGCAATCGTCGAAGCACGTTCTCGACGCCAACCACGGCATCATCAACGAGTTCGCCTATGGCAATCGCTATACCCCCGAGCGTCATCGTATTGATCGACAGCCCCACGGCATGAAACACCACAAGCGTAATGCAGATGGAGATTGGGATCGCGGTCAGCGAGATGATCGTTGCCCGCCAGTTCATCAAGAACAGAATGAGGATGAAGGCTACGACGACCGCCGCTTCGACGAGCACCGTTTTCACATTCTGGATCGACGTCTCGATAAAAGTTGCCTGACGGAATTGCACCTGGTTTGCAACGACGCCAGCAGGCATGGAACGCTGCAGCTTTTCGAGCGCGGTCTCCACGGTCTGCGTGACGGATACGGTATCGGCCTGAGGCTGCTTTTGCACTCCGATGATGACGGCTTGCTCGCCCTCATAGCCGGCATCGCCGCGTTTCACCCGTGGCGCAAAATCGACTTCGGCAACCTGCCGCAGAAGAATTGGCGTGTCATCGCGCACGGTCACGACGATATTGCGCAGATCATCGAGCCGCGTCGTGCGGCCGATATTCCTGATCAGATACTCCTGCGCGTGCTGGTCGATGAACCCGCCACCTGCATTGGTCCCAAACCCGCGCACGGCGTCTTCGATCATGTTGGGCGTGATTTCCAGCCGGTGCATCGCTATCAGATCAGGACTGATGCGGTACTGGCGAACCTCACCGCCGATCGGGATCACCTGGGCGACCCCTGTGATCGTCAAGAGCTGCGGCCTGATGACGAAATCGGCAATCTCGCGCAGTTCCATCGGCGCGATGTCCTTGCCGGTAACGGCAATCAACATGATCTCGCCCATGATCGAGGAAATCGGCCCCATCTGCGGCTGCACACCCTGCGGCAACTGTTCGGCCACCGTCGACAGCCGCTCCGCCACAAGCTGCCGGTTGCGGTAGATATCCGTCGACCAGTCGAATTCGACATAGACAATCGACAACCCGACGCTCGATACCGACCTCAGCCTGATCACGCCGGGCATCCCGTTCAGGGCCGTTTCAAGCGGATAGGTGACGAGTTGCTCAACCTCCTGCGGGGCATACCCCTGCGCTTCGGTCAAAAGGGTGACAGTCGGCCGGTTGAGATCTGGAAACACATCGACCGGCAGCCTGGGCAGCAGATAAGCGCCATACGCTGCAAGCAGAAGCGAAGCGACGATGACGAACATGCGCTGGCTGAGGCTCAGCGCGACAAGTGCCTTGAACATCTGAGGCCTCCTAGCGGATCTGATTCACGAGGGGCGCACCCCGGACGATGATCTGATCGCCAGGCTTCAATCCGGCGGTGACGTGGACGCGCTCTCCATCAAGATCGTTGATCCGCACAGCGACCGGCAGATAACGCTCAGGTTCCAGCCGCTTGAAAGCGACCATCTGCCCATTGGGAGCCTGGGCAATCGCACTCCTTGGAACAATCAGCCCGCTCACCGCTTCGCTCTTCTCGATCAGAACCTTGACCGGGCTGCCGATACTCAGCGCCTCGCTGGGTGTCTTCACCTGAAACTGAAGAACGGTTGCCTGTTGCTGCAAGGCGCGGCTGCGGCCGACGAAGGCGAGGTCGAAGAGTTCGCCATCTGAGGTGCGCGCCCGGCTTGCCCGTTCGACCGGGTCGATGCGCGGATCAAAGGAGATGGCCTCGACCCACAGGCTTTGCGGATCGACGATGTTGAAAAGCGTGTCAGCTGTTGTGACGACCTGCCCGGCGACGATGCGTACTTCGGCAATGACCCCATCGACCGGAGCGACCAGAACCTCCGGCTCACTGCGCGAAGACACAAGCTGTTTGCGGCGCGCATCCAGACCCTCGCGCTCGATTTCAAGATCCTCAAGGCTCGCCACATTGACAACGCCCAGGTCAACAAGCCGCTTCTGCCGCGCTATCCGCGCATCCAGAACGGCAATCCGCTGGGCAAGATCGCCCGCCGTCTGACGCACGTCTGACGCATCGATCGGCGCGAACGCGGGTTCGACGAGAGCAAGCTGCTGCCCCTTCTGCACCCGTTGCCCCAAGGCAGGCAGCCCTGCCTCCCCGGTAACGATACGCCCGCCAATGGTGCTTTGAACGAGCCCCGAACGATTGGGATCGGCAATAACCCTTCCGATCAGCCGCGCTGCGCTGTTCGCCGTCGCAGGCTGTAAGACGCGCGTGCGGATATCCAGCAATCGCTGCGTCGGCTTTGGCAAAAACAACTCACCATCAGGCAGCCGCCGGGGCGCATCGCCAGGCGCGGTTGCCGATCCCCCCTCACCGTGATCGTGACCGGGCCCGGCCCAGGCAGCACCTGCCCCGACGATCGCGGTTAGGCCCAGAATGCCAAGCATCACGGCCGTGCGCCCGCGCAGCAATGCGCCGGCCATCACGCCGAAGGCAAGCCCCAGCCCGGCAAGCAGCGGCGCGTTGGCCAGTTTGCGATCGATATCGGCGGGTTGGATACCCACCTGCTTGACGAGGCTACCGATAGCTTCCGGTAACTGTACATGCGCGTGCGAACCGTTCTCGTGGTCACTGGCACTTTTTCCAGTTTCACCATGGCTGTGACCGGAATGATCAGCCTGCTCGTGGGCGTGACCTGCACTCCCCGTGAGCGTTCCGATCAGCAGATCGCGGCGGCCGTTATCTTCGATCGTAACGATAATCTCGCGATCACCGTGTTGCGCCAGAAGCGGCGAGGTGAAGTCGTAGCGGCCGTCCAGCTCGCCTTCGAGCACCGCGGCCTCGTTGTCGATCAGGAGGTCGATTTTGGCTCCCGTCACTGGCGAGGTATCCGCCAGCCGGTCAAGATAAACCAACAACTTCCCATCGCTGAGAATGCCGACCAACTCGTAGGTTTCACTTTCCGCGACCACGCGCGGACTGGAGGGACCGGCAATTGCAGGGCTTGTGGCACCGTGGTCGTGTCCCGGCCCGGCGCGCACGCCCGATGCCAGAATAGCTAAGCAAACCACGATCAGCGCCCCGGAAAGCCGGGTGCGTGTCATTCCAAACATTTCTGAGATCCTCAAACGGCTCTTAAAGGCCGGGCACGCCGGCGCGAAGCGTCGTCAGAGGAGTGTTATCGGCGGCCTGTAAAGCGAAGCCAGGCGCGCGGACGCCGGATACTCGTTCAGCGGGCGTGGATGGCGGTCCGATATGCGATGCGCCACTGAAGGCAGAAAGGTCGGCATGACGAAGGCCATGCAATAATGCGAATGATCCCCTGACGACGAAAACGGCGACTGGCTTTCATCGTCCATGGAAGGTCCGCAGAAGCCCGCATCTTCGCAGTCACTGTGCGCAGCGTGGTCACCACCCGCGTCACCGTGGTGATGACCGTCATGGCCGTGATCATGGACACTGTGTTGATGCGCGCCGTGATCGTGTGCGGCGTGAGCAGCATGTGCATGCGCATCGGTGATGAACGCAGAGACGATGGACACGCACAACAGAAGCGAGACGGCATAGCGTACCCGCCGCATTCTCATTGCTGACCACCATCGATCGGCCATAACCAAATCAACTCCAGTTGCCCTGCCGCGAGTTTAACACTGCTTTGCGTGGCAATATCAAGACACGATCGGAGGCAGGAACGTTACTGCACGGCAACTTCAACCTGCTACACGGGCGTAGGTAGGTGGGTCCCGCCGCCTTAGCGCGTTACGATCTCCGGCCCCATCAGAGCATAAGGCAAGGCTGTCGAAAGCCACGGCACATAGGTCACGATGATCAGGAAGACGAACAACACGGCAACGAACGGGGCCGCAGCAATCACGACCTCCACCAGCGTCATCCCCGTAATGCCAGACGTCACGAACAGGTTCAGCCCGATTGGAGGCGTGATCATGCCGATCTCCATGTTGACCACCATTATGATGCCCAGGTGAACCGGATCGATACCAAGTTGCATGGCAATCGGAAACACCACCGGCGCCACGATCAGCAGCAGCCCCGATGGTTCCATGAACTGGCCGCCAAGCAGCAGTAGAATGTTCACCGCAATCAGGAACGTGAACCAGTTGAAGCCCATCGACAGCATCCAGTCGGTGATGGCGTCGGGGATCCGCTCGGAAGTGAGAACATGCGCAAACAACAACGCATTCACGATGATGAACATCAGCATGATAATGGTGCGCGAAGAATCCACCATCACCTTGTGGGTGTCAGCATGCACCAGCGCGGGGAATAAGCGCGATACGATGAGCCACAGGTTGCGGCCCCAGACGGGCAGACCGGCCAGTAGGGCTCCAGGAATTGCCAATGGGCTCATGCCGTGACGCAGCAGCGGATATAAAACGAGCATCGAGCCCGCTAAACCGAATCCGATTTGCGAGCGAGCCCCAAGCGAAACCCCCGGGATGAAGAAGAACGACAGCATCAGCCAGATCAACAAGAATGACACGGCATAGACGGAGGCTGAAAAGCCGATCCGTGTGCGCTCGGGCAAATCGTCATCCAACCAAGCCACGTCCTTGAGCGGCCCCATATCGCGATAGACAAACAATGCCACGAAGCCGGAGTAGACAGCAGCCACCGCTGCTGCTTCGGTCGGTGTGAACACACCGCCATAAATACCGCCGATGATGATGACGATGAGGAACAAGCCCCAACCGGCATCCTTACCGGCTGCAACGATCTCGCCCCAGCCCTTCCACTCTTCGGAAGGCAGGTTACGGATGCGTGCCATGACGTAGATCGTAATCATGAGCATCAAGCCGGCGACAATCCCAGGCACGACACCGGCCAAGAACATACGCCCGACCGACACGTCGGTTGCAGCCGCGTAAACCACCATCACGATTGACGGAGGAATGAGGATACCCAGTGTGCCGGCATTGCATATCACGCCTGCTGCAAATTCTTTCGTGTAACCGACTTGGCGCATCCCCGCGATCGCGATCGTGCCGATGGCGACAACCGTTGCAGGCGAAGATCCAGACAGCGCGGCAAACAGCATGCACGCCAGGACGCTGGCAATGGCCAATCCGCCTTGGAAGTGCCCGACCGAGGCAATTGCAAAACGGATGATGCGTTTGGCAACACCGCCCGTCGACATGAATGCCGAAGCCAGAATGAAGAACGGAATGGCGAGCAGCGTATAGTTCTGCGAACTGGTGAAAAGCTGCAATGCGACCGAGGACATAGAGTCGCTTGAGAAAAATGCGATTACGATGAGGCTGGATAGCCCGAGCGAAACCGCAACCGGAACGCCGACGAGCAGCATGACCATCACGAGGGCGAATAAGATTCCGGATTCCATTGACGTGTGCCTCCCAGCAGGCGCTCTTCCGGCGCGTCAGTCTTTCAAAACATCTTTATTGGCGGCGACGAGTTCTTCGGCCTCGTGGCTTGCGACGATCGTTTCGCGCGAGCCCATAAAGATCTGGACGAAGGCTTCCACCGAGCGGAAGGCAAACAAGGCAAGTCCGATAGGCAGGATCAGATAGGCCAACCACCGGTGCACACGCTCCTGCAGTCCGAACTGCTCCTGCGCCCAGTCGGGATATTTCAGGTCATCGAGCCCGATCCCGATCTTGTACATTTTCTGCCAGTAATCGATTGCCCCACCCTTGGTGGAGGCACCCAGATAATTCAGCCAATCCGCAGACAGAAGAATAACCGCGTAAGCCACACAGGCGAGAGCACCGAAAAGCGCTGTCAGCCGGAACATGGGCTTGGGCAACATTCGAACGAACGCATCAACGCCGAGGTGCGCCCCCATCTTGATGCCGTAACTCATGCCGAAAAGGATCATCCAGGCGAACAGGATGCGCGTCAGTTCCAGCGCTCCACCCCAGCCCGTGTTGAACACGTAGCGCATGATAACCTGCGCGAAGGAAATCAGAGTGATGGAGGCAAGAAGCAGCGCCAGCATATTTTCTTCAAGGCGCGTGACGAAGCCGGATATGCCGGTACGCTCAGGCGATGGGCCGTGCATCGTTTCCTCCAGTCCCCAAAAAAGTCCGCTGCGATTCCGCAGCCCCCGGACGCCTTTTCCAGGCTGTTACGAGGCGCAGTCTTGGTATTTGCGAGGCGCCCCCACCAGGAGGCGCCTCGCATGCCAGTCTACCGTGACCAGCCTTAGTTGTTTGCAGCAACAGCCGCGTCGATATTGTCTTTGCCAATGTCAGCTTCGAACTTGGCCCAGACGGGCTTCATCGTCTCGACCCAGACTTTGCGCTCATCAGCGGAGAGTTCACGGATCT
>CAYGRH010000053.1:0-13654 GCA_964352165.1 uncultured Hyphomicrobiaceae bacterium
GGTCGAAAACTACGGACCAGCTTCCGGCGGTGCCATTATCCGCGGTACGAGCTTTTCGAATGCAGGCACCGCAACGGGCACATTCGATGGGGCAAACGGCAACTACGACCTCACGGTGCGCTATTTCAACGAGACAGACGGCGTCTCCCAGTGGCAGCTCGTTGTTAACGGCAGCGTGGTCGACAGTTGGAATGGCTCAGGCGGCAGCAACGATTTCGTCGATCGCACCGTTCAGCTGAACCTGAACGACGGCGATACCATCCAGGTCCGCGGAACAATCAACGCAGGCGAGTTCGCGCGTGTCGACAGCCTGATCCTGAGCGAAGCCGGTGGTCCACCACCCCCGCCACCGCCGCCACCTTCCGGCCCGACAATCGCCGTGGGTATCACGCAAGCCGAGGCGTTGACACTGACAGGTGCCTACACGATCGAACCCGTTGGTTCGGCATCAGGCGGTGCGCTTGTCCGCGCGAACGGACCAGGCAACGGCGAGGGCACGATCTCTGGGAACTTTCAGGGCACGGCCGGCCTCTATGAACTGAAGGTCACCTATCTCGATGAGAGCGATGGCAACTCGCAATTCGCGATCAAACTCAACGGCCTCCAGCAGTCAACGTGGACGGCGCAATACGGCACCGACATCTTCGCCACACACAACGTCTTCCTCGACCTCAATCCCGGCGATGTGATCTCGATCGATGGCGCAAGAAACGTGTCGGAATTCGCGCGCCTCGATTTCATCGACCTGCAATCAGCCGTTTTCAACCCGATTGCCCACCAACTCAGCTCTGATGAATTCGACGTGTTCGTCATGGCCGGACAATCGAACGGCGAACGCTTCTTTCACCGCGTTCAAGGCGACAACACCCCCGGCGATCTCGGCAATGAAGTGTTTGAAAACGCGGTGGCCGATGCGCTCGGCGGCCCGGTCGAGCTGATCGATGCGGCAACCGGCGGCAGCGCCTCAAACGACAGTCTGGCCAACTTCAAATTCTGGTGGAACCTGACAACCGATCAGCCCGGCCCGGTGATGCAGTCTGCGATCGCATCAATCCAGGCGAGCCTGGTAAACGGGAAGGATGTCGACGGCATAATCTGGGCGCAAGGTGAAGCAGACGCCGCGGCAATCGCGGACAACTTCTCGAACGCTCAGCAGGTGGTCGACGAAATGAAGGCTGCGACCACCGCCGTGTTCCAGCACTTCTGGGCAGTGTTTGGCGAAGACATACCGATCTTCATCCAGGAACTTGGTGATTTCCCCGAAGGACCGGGCACCGCACTTGGCGGGCCTGCCGGGGCGATGGACCTGATCCGTGATGCGCAGGCCGATCTCGTTGCGACACTCGACAATGTGTACTTCGGCGCTTCAACTCAGTCAGTGCAGCAGTTCGATCAGCTCCACTTTACTAACGCCGGATACGGCGATATCGCCGAAGATCTCGCGGCGTCCGTCGTCAACGTCCTTATCAACGGCGACCAGATCATCGCCTGATAAACCGACCCAAACGACAAAAGCCGCGGCGCTTAGCGCTGCGGCTTTTTTGTGCCAGTTCGATCGGGCGAGCCCCAGAATTAGCGACGCAATAGGCCACCCCCAAATCCACACCCCCCAAAGTCACGCCCCCAAGTCGGGTGCTTCAAGCTGGCGGAAGGCCAGACCTTCGACCGCACACTGCACCGGAAATCATCCACGCAACGAGCGTGTGGTCCGCCGTCAACAGCCAACTATTCTCAGCCGGTATATTCCCTGCCGCGGATGCGGGCGCCGTACACTTCCTCGTGCATCCGGTCCACCTTGGTCAAGACCAGACCGGTAACCGTCGTGTTGGCACGTCGCAACTGATAGACCGCATCGGCAAGTACCGGCATCGGCGTCACTTCCCATTCGGACACGATGACAACGGCATCAAGTACGCTGCTGACAGCCAGCGTCTCCGTCGTGGGCTTCATTGGCGGAAGGTCGACGACGATCAGGTCATACTTTTCGCGCAGCCGGGCAAACAGTTTCGGCAGTGCACCGCCGGCAAGCAGCGCGCCGATATCGGTTCGATCGTCATCCAGAAATAGCGGGAGAAAATCGGGAACCACGCCGTCGCTTGCAACAATGCAGTCATCGAGCTTGGCCTGCCGGTTGAGTACCTCGACGAGGCCGGCGTTCGCATCAGGCGCAAGAAGCCGGGTCATGGCGGGGTTATGTACGTCCGCGTCGATCAGCAGCGTCCGCTGCTCGGACTGGGCGTAGAGCGTGGCAAGATTGCCGACGAATGTTGTCTTGCCTTCCCGCGGCAGCGCAGAGGTCACTCCGAGAACTTGCACGGGCTTCGACTTGGTGGCGACGTTGATGGCTGTGCGGACGCTCTTCACGCCGCGGCTGAACCGAGAGATCGGAAGATCGTGAACTTCACTTAACCGGTACGACCCTGGATCGAGTTCCTCCCTGCCAATCAGCTCGAAGAACTTTCGCTGAACCCTCAGATGCAGCGGCTGCGAGGTATGCTTATCCTGCCGCGCAACCTGTCCGAGGCAATCGATGCCGAGCTCTTCGCGCACCTGCTGCGGTGAGTTGACCCGGTAGTCCAGTGAGTGCCGCAGGAGCGCAAGACCGAGGCCCAGCAGCCCGCCGATGACCGTTCCTGCAAGCAGGATGAGGGTCCGCTTCGGGCTGCTCTTCGTTTTCGGCTTCGACGCCCGCGTGATAACCCGCGCATTCGTAACCGGATAGGACTGGCGCTGAACGGATTCGGTATAGGCCTGCAGGAAGGACTCGTAGATCTTCCGGTAGGTATCCGCCCGCGACTGCAGCTCTTCAAGCGTTTGCGGGGCACCGCGCTCTTCGGGCGTAGGCTGCTCGCCATCAGCTTGCGGACGGCCAGCCTTGTCCCGGCCAATGATGCGGTAATCGCGCCGCGCACGGAATTCCTGCACGTCGAGCGCTGCCGAATTCATCTGCCTGCGCAGATCGTCAATCCGCTCCTCAAGCCACTTGCTGCCCTGCTGGGCTGCCTGTGCGCGCGTCTCAAGCCGGTCTTCCACATAGGCTTCCGCAATCGCATTGGCCATGTTTGCTGCATGCGCGGGATCAGGCGAATTGTAGCCGATGGCGAGCACGTAGGAGATGCCGACACGTCCAACGTCCATGTTTGACTGGATGATGTTGATTGCCCGGCGAAGCAGAAGGTGTTCGAGTTCGGCATCAGAGATCGGTGTCGTGTCTTCGCTGTAGAACGGAGAATTGGGAACAAACCCCCAGAACCAGTCGACGACGCCTGCTAACGGCGCGGTCTCGGCGACATTTTTCTCATCGACATCGAGATTGAAGCGGCGCGCAACCTTCTCCGCAATCCGTTCGGATCGCAGGAGCGCGAGCTGGCTTTCCACCTGCGGCGTATCCAAAGACACCGAAGACTCAGAGGCGCGCATCGTCGGCTCGGACGGCGACTTCGTTTCAATCAGCATCTGCGCATAGGCACTGAAGATTGGTGTCGCCGACAGTGCATAGATTGCCGCGATCAGCGTGCACACTAGCGTGGCCGCCCCGATTGTTAAAAGATAACGCTCAAAAAAGCGCCTGACCTCGTCAATCGAGATCAGCTCGCTGCGGTCGCTCAGCGATTCCATATCGCGGCGCTCCGGCCTACCTGATACGCGTTCGAGCATTTCTCTCTCTTCTATCCTGAACGGTCAGCGGGCATGCCCGCTCCGACAAAGGTAAATGTCGGCTTGAACTGAACCCGACAGCTTGGATGAAAGAATATCTGCACGGACAATCATCCGTGCCGAATTCAGCCAAACAGGTGAACGTGGGCGTTGCTGAGCCATTGCCCGGGAATACCAACGCGAAACACACTGTTCCAAGGTGTGCGAACTTCACACACTTCGTGCTCGGAAAAAGCCCGTTCCACGGCCCGTCAAACTGTAAAGAGCAAGTCCCACGCCAGTTCTCGTCACCTCGGCAAAACTCAAGGTTCAAAGCGGTGTGAAGTCGGCCCAAATAACCCGACTGTGCGGCGGATCAGAAGGGTTGGTTAATGCGATAGATGGAGGGCTGGGCAGCGGTTAGCGCGACAACCCCAGCAGACGTATAACCATCGCTGGAAAGGGTAGGGACCAAAGTCCCGAGGCTTCGCAATCATCGATGCGAAGGGGCGCATTTGCCAGCCCGATACCCGCGTCAAAACGCCGGACGGTTTCACTTGCTTTGGAAAGGTCCAACTGGATTGAGAAGCTCGCCGCAACTGTCAGGCTGACGGGCTGGAAACCTTACTCGCCAGATAGGCAACTTCAGTCCGGTTCTTGGCGTTCAGCTTCTTCATGATATTGCGCACATGAACCTTGACCGTGCTTTCGCGCATGTCCAGTTCGTAAGCAATCGTCTTGTTGGCTTTGCCACGGCGCAGCGCTTCGACGACGGCCGCCTGACGCGCAGTAAGCAGCGACAGGCGTGAAGCCGAACCCGAGGAAGGTTTTGCGAGCGCCTTATCCGCTGACGACGGAGTTGAAACCTTGGCCGCGCCAGCCGCATTGGCCTTCGCCGCCTGCAGGATGCTTTCGGGAATAAACGTACCGCCCGCCCTGACCAGTCGCACGGCTTCGACTGCAACATCCAGATCGGTTGCCGTCGGGATGAAACCCTTGGCCCCGCAAGCCATCGCCGACAGAATTCCGCGCGGCTCATCGGCATCACACATGATGACGACGGGAACGTCTTGCGATTGCTTTTCCGTAAGTGCCGCGGATATGACGGCGAGTGAATCGCTCACGTCATCGGCCGCTGTCAGCGATACGAGAATGACCGAAATCTCGCTGTCGAGCGGAGCACGCTTGAATGCCTCTATGCTGTCAAAGCCATCGACCCGGCTTAGGGTCGAAACCTCAAGGCACCGCGTCAGGCAGTCCCGCAGTAGCCGCTTGCGTTCGATGACCACCATTTTGGCGGATGCTTGGGACTTGGCAGGTTCGACAGGGAGCGGCCCTGCCTCTCCATTAGTGGTAAGCAACAAGCCGTTGCTGCTCACCGATTCAAGCCCGGTTCCTTGGAACCCGATAAACGTTGACTTGAAAGAGCTACTCATCACCGACACCCAACATCGCAATGCAGCAAAACGGGCTGCTGAACAAAATGCTTAAGTCTTTATTACCTCAAATTACTCATATGACACAAGGAGCTTCGGCGAAAAGTTAACTCGGCACTTCTACGACTACATGAGTGTGCGATGCAACAATGATCCGTACACCATCTTTAACCACGCTGATGCCAAATCGCTCCGACTGACCCTGTAGCTCGGCTCATGGATTGAAGCCCGTGACAGGGGGGCTCATCACAGCGGTCGTGCAAGCAAATCACTGCTCAAGGTGGTGACGAATATGGTGGCCGGGGCGGAAGGGCTCTGTTGATAGTCGATCCGCGCAGGATTGCCGGCAGGCGCGATGGCTTGTGTTCTGGCAACAAGACTTCATTCAGCGCCCCGTTACCGGTGGAATTTGGGCTGGACCCGGTCTCAACAGGTGCAGAACGCCGAGAGGTCTCCGGGGCCCGCGCAGCAGTCTTGCTCCGATTTCTGAGTTCAGGAACAAGTCGAGTCACCGGCCGGCCGACAGTGTCGGGGTCTAGCGCGCGCTCAAGGAGCACCGCTCCGTAAAAGGGTAACAGCGGCGGGCGTATTCCTTCCCCATTGGAGGAGCCACGCAGTTGAAGAACCTTGGCAGTCGCAGAAAATTCTCCGGCAAAAGAGGGGTCGGCTTCGAGGTGTTCGCTTGGCCGCAGGTGAACGACAGAAAAGCCCCGCGCCTTCAACTCGTCGAGAATGGCTGGCAACGCCTTGGCAGTGGCAGGCTTGATGTCGTGGAACAAAACAATCCCACCGCGCCGGGCGATGATCCGTCGCATCGTGACCCGCACAAGTTCATCGGGATCCGAGATAAAGCTGTCATCGCTCACGACGTCCACGGTGAACGAGGCGATCCCCCGTTCCTGCAGATAGGTCAGAAGCGGACCCGAATCGTTCAAGCCGGGAAACCGGAAGAACGGCGCAATCTCCCCGCCGCTGCTCGCAACCAGCGATGCAAAACCGCGTTCGATTTCTGCAACAGCCTTTGCCTTAGCCATTTTAGGAAGATTGAGCGGGTGCGACCAAGTATGGCCGCCGAGCGTGTGTCCACTTTGGACGATGTCGTGGACGGTTTCCGGATAGGCCTTGGCCATCTTGCCGACGGAAAAGAAAGTAGCCTTCGTGCAGTGGGCTTTGAGAGTTTTGAGAATAGGCCCGGTAATCCAGGGCACCGGCCCGTCATCAAAGGTCAAAACGACTTCCATCGGCTTTAGGAAATCGTCTTCGCGGACTTGCTTGGTGATCTGCCCGAACAAAGGCCCAGACCGGGTCTCAATCTCAACGATCCGCGAGACACCCAGCGCGTCGGCCCCGGCTTCACAGGCCCGCACGGATGCAACCCCGCCACATAGGCAGACGGCCATTGTCATGAATGACAGTGCAAGCGAGATAGATTTGGCGAAAACCATGCCACAACTCGGTCTTAAGCTAAGACGCCAAGTCCATCGAGGCCCAGAGTCTCAGTAGCTACATTGGCAAAACGACAAGACCAAAAGGAAAGTACACCATTGCTGGCCCGCAGTTTGACGCGCGGAATGGCGACGAAGTGGTGCACCGGCAATCAGCAACCCGAGCACGAGCAAACGTTACCAAACCGATGTGGCTAACTTATTGCGAATTAGCAGAAGCCAGAAAACCTAGTTGCGAAAAACCTCTTCGCGCCAATCGGGCTTGGGAGCAGGAGCAGCTTGTGTAGCCACAGCACGACCGCTGGGGCTCGTCTGTGTGCTCTGACCAACGTCCACCGGAGCAGGGTTCTCGTTCGATTGCACGCGCGCCCCGATGCCGGAAGGCTTGGGATCGGGTGCCTGGATATCGCTCACGGATGGGGCAGCAGGCTCCGGCCGAAGATTAGCCAGAACTTCAGCCGCCGGGAGATCAGCCCCCGTTGATACTGGCCACACAACAGACCGGTCAGATAGCGGCCGCGAGGCAACCGCCTTGGCACGGCGCTGCATTTCCTTGGCCGCCAATTCATCGTATTCCTTGATCGTTTTCACCGATCTCTTGGACACCATGTGAACGACCTTGTAGCCGCCCGCCGCCAACTTATCGAGGAGATCCTCGATGCCGGCAGCCGTCGAACGCTGAATGTCATGAAACAGCAAGATGCCTTTGCCCTGCGCTTTCAGGCGGCTCATCACCCGGTTGACGACGGTGGCTCCGCTGCGGGTCCGGAAGTCAACTGAATCGATATCGATTGAAAAGTTTCCGATCTCGCGGTCCTTCAGATGGGCGATCATCGAGTTCGGATCGCTGAGATATGGAAACCGGAAAAACGGCGCGACGGGCTCTCCCAAGGCAGCAGATATTGCGCTCACGCCTAATTCGATTTCCTTGACGGCTGCAGCACGGCTCTGACGTCCCAGGTTCTTGTGCGACCAAGTATGCGTGCCGACAGTGTGCCCCCGCCGCGCGATCTCGCGAACCATTGCCGGATCCGACACGGCCATGCGCCCGACCATGAAGAAAATGGCCTTGGTGCAATGGCGCTCAAGCGCGTTCAGCACCTGCAGCGTCTTGGACCGCAACGGACCGTCATCGAACGTCAAGACGACTTCGCCCGGCTTGAGAAAGTCGATGTCCTTGTATTGCATGTTGCCAAAGCGCGGGCCGGATGCCGTATCGACTTCCACGACGCGCGAAACGCCAAGTACGCCGCGGCGCTGATCGCAGGATGCAGGCTCGGCGGCGGCAGGATCCGGCGCAAAGACACCTGCCAGCGGCAGGGCAACAAGGCAGGACGCCAAAAGCGATCGCAACGTCATCGTGGGATTTCCTATAACCATGCACATGAGTGCCGACCCTTCTGGTGGACTTTCAACCAGCTTCGTTCACGCCAACGAGATCATGACCTGAGACTGCAAACCGCAGCCAAATTGAGACGCCTTGGCTCTACGTTCGCGTGACATACCCATGCTGTACGCATAAGAATGGGCGCACTCAAAAAATCCCACACACCCGCTATACCGACTGGCGCGCTTGGTATGAAGGTGCCGCAAAATAACTTCATACCAATATTCGCCAGCCGTCAAAAGCTGCTGACCTCTCTCGCCCTCGAACACGAGTTCACAACTGTGGCTGCAACGCACCACTTTGCGCACTTGCCTTCCGATGACCATGCGAAATGTCAATAAAATGAGAGCAGTGAGATGGCGCGGCGGAATGGCAACTCCTCTCCTAACGTTGGAGTGGGGATTGGCACGCCAGTGGGGACCGATCTAAAGCGACTAGCCGAGCCGCAACGCCCAAACACCCGGCTCGCGGGAACCGTCTTTAATTCAACAGGCGCACGATGAACGAAGCCGCAGAAGAGACCGAACGCGTTGACCAGGCCGGCCAGCCCAGCCGTGAACTCGTTCGCTCGTTTTCCGAGGCCCTCGAGGCCAACGACGCTGCCCTCTTGCGCGAACTTTCCGCAGACCTCAGGACCCCGGATTTCGCCGACATCATCGAATTGCTCGATGAAGACGAGCGCGTCCGGCTGATCGAGACGCTCGGCAATGACTTTGATTTCGACGTCTTTTCTGAACTCGACGAAACCGTCCGCGACCAGTTGTCCGAAGCGCTGCCGAACGACTTGCTTGCAAGGGCCGTCAGCGAACTCGACACCGATGACGCCGCCTACCTGATCGAGACGCTGGAGGAAAAAGACCGCCAGGAGATTTTCGATCAGCTCCCAACGAGCGAGCGCGCAGCCCTTGAGCGGAACTTCGAATACGAAGAAGAAACCGCCGGCCGCCTCATGCAGGCCGACTTCGTGGCGGTCGCTCCGTTCTGGACGGTCGGGCACGTCATCGACTACATGCGCGATACAGAGGATCTGCCCGAAACGTTCTCGGAAATCTTTGTCGTCGATCCGACCTACCGGGTGCTGGGAAGCGTGGCCTTGTCACGACTGTTGCGCACTAAGCGGCAGGTCAAGGTCGAAGAGATCATGAACGCCGACCGCCACGTCGTGCTGGCAACCGAGGACCAGGAACAGGTCGCGCGAGACTTCCGCCGCTATGACCTGATGTCGGCTCCCGTCGTCGATGAAAACGACCGGCTCGTCGGTGTGGTCACCGTCGACGACGTCGTCGACGTTATCCAGGACGAAGCGGAAGAAGACATGAAGGCACTGGCAGGCGTCGGCGATGAAACCCTGGCTGACAGCGTCTATTGGACGGCCAGATCCCGCGTGCCGTGGCTCATTGTGAACCTCATCACGGCAATCCTCGCCTCCCTCGTCATTCAGATGTTTGATGCGACCATTGAGCAAATGGTTTCGCTTGCCGTCCTGATGCCGATCGTTGCCTCGATGGGCGGCAACGCGGGGACGCAGACCATGACCGTCACGGTGCGCGCCCTCGCCACCAACAAGCTGGGCCGCGTCAACGCCCCGCGCGTCATCATGCGTGAGGCGCTTGTCGGCCTCGTCAACGGCGTGATTCTTTCCATCGTGATGGGAGGGGTAGCCCTCATCTGGTTCGGCGCAACCGGATTAGGATGGGTCATCGCGGTTGCCATGATAGTAAATCTTTTTGCAGCAGCGCTTGCCGGTATCCTTATCCCATTGACGATGGACTGGCTCGACATGGACCCCGCCCCGGCTTCAGGCGTATTCGTCACCACCGTCACCGACGTCATCGGCTTCTTCGCCTTCCTCGGGCTGGCGTCGATCTGGTTGCTCTAGGCCGGCCCGCTTGACGAGCGGACCTTGGCAATGAAAGCTCAGGTCATGCAGGCACCGCTTTATGAGATAAGACCGCTGAAGGCCGAAGACCGCGAAATATGGCTTGTTCTGTTCAAGGCCTACACCGACTTCTACAAGCGCGACGTTTCCAGCGAGGTCACTGAGGAAACCTTCGATCGATTGCTTTCCGGCCAGGACACGATGCACGCGATCATCGCTGCCGACCCTCAAAACGGCCAGCCATTGGGCTTCGCGCACGTCGTGCGGCATCGCTCAACCTGGTCGCCGACTTGGTACTGTTATCTGGAAGATCTTTACGTTGAAGAGGCGGCTCGCGGGCGGGGCATCGGACGCGCACTGATTGCAGCCGTCTACAACCATGCCGACGAATATGGATGCACGCGAACCTACTGGATTACGCAAACGGAAAACGCGACGGCCCGAGCGCTTTACGACCGGATGGCCGGGCTCGCCGACTTCGTTCAGTACCGGCGTTAGGGCGAAGTGGACGTCGGACTGCTCGCCTCAAGCCCAACTCAGCTCGTCGGTGTGTCGAGCTTGCGGGTCAGGTTTTCGAACTCGCGCCGCAGTTCTTCGTTCTTGAAGATCTGGTCGAATGTCGGAGCTTCGAGCTTCTGGATCGCCTCGAAGGAAGCTGCGCTGTCGCGCATCAGCGTGCGAAGCTGGAAACTGGCTTCCACCGTCTCGAAGGTGTTGTCCGCGATGGAAAGATCGTGCGTCGCACGGCTTCTGGCACGCGCGATCTGTTCGCGCTGTTGCTGCAAATAACGCCGGTAGCCCTTCGCGGCCTCTTCCGCCAGGTTCTGGCTCTCGCGGTTGGCTTCCAGCGCGCGCGTCTGATCCGGCCGGTTCGTCGCCTTGAGCAACTCACGGGTTTTCAGCTTAGCCGCCCGGATGTCGTTCAGAATGGCATCGAGTTTCGGCATGTAGTTCGTGTCGATCTTGGCAATCGTCGCGTCCTGCGCATGCACCAGCATCGCAAACAGCGCGGCGTGCATGGCAAAGTACTTGCGCGCGGCATTCATGTTGTCGCCGGAAGCCGAAAGCAGGGTGCCAAGCTGTTGGTCAATGAGCTTGGCTGCGTTGAAAACGGCAACAAGCCGAACAAGATCGCCAGATAGCACGCTGTCCAACAACAGGTCGACCTGCTCCTCGCCAAGCTGAATACCCGCTTCCTTCAGCGCCGCGTGGATTTCAGTCTTGGCTGCCGCGATCTCAGCCTTGTTGGCGTCAATTCGCTTGTTGGCATCGGCCTTTTCAGATTCGAGGCTGTCGACGGTATCGGTCAGCACGCCGGGAAGCATGCCGTCTTTGGGTGCGGTAAGCTGCTTTTCCTTGATGGTGACGATGCGGTCCTGCAACTCGCGGATATTCTGGCGCAGCCCTTCGACCTTCTTTTGCACATCGACCACGGGAACATCCGTGACGATGCCGAGCGCGGCTTCGAGCAGATCGCGGACCCGGCTCTCGCGATCCTCGCGCGTCTCCGTCCAGATGGGCGTTACGATGAATTCGTCCTTGCCGGGCAGCCGTTTGGCCTCCGAGCGCTGTTTGGCGGCGTCCTGTAGAACTGCGTCGATCGCCTTCATCAGCCGCTTCGCCTGCTGATAGCTCAGATCATCCTGCCGTGGATCAGCGGCCGCACCGGTTCCAGCACCATCGCTTCCCTGCTCGGGCGAACCCGATTGGGCAATGCGCGTTTGACCCAACGCATCGCCGGCGGTCCGAGCGATCAATTCTGCAATGCCGTCACGATGGGCAGTCTGCGCGTGCGCAGGCAGCGCGGCAGCGGCCAGCAACCCGACCCCGGCAAGCACCACACACAAACGTTTCACGCGCAATCGCGGCATAGAATGGCTCCTCAAACCAGGCACACTTCAACCCGGCGATCATGGCATTCAAATGGTGGGTGCTGCTCAATTAGGCAACGATCCACTACCGAAAGCCTGTGAAAGTTCCTAATTCGCGATGTGAATTGGCTGGATTTTCCGTTTCTCAAGGAATCGCCGCCCTTGGAAACTGACCACTGCCCAGGGGCCTCAACCATTGATGACAGGCCCGTCAGGTCAGAGAATAAGACCGTGAAATCAGTGAGATAAGCGCCTCATCCAGTTGCCTTGCGTCGGTCAGGCTGACATAGCAAACCATGTCCCGGGCCTTGGCCTGCGCTCCGCGGTTAACCGGCCGGCAACGAGGCAAGCCCCGTCGTCCGGATCGATCCCTGCGAGTGCGAGACGCAACTCACGCGAAGAAACAGAAAGAACAGCGAATGGAGCCGTGTTGGCGTCGCCGGCATGCAGGCTGATATGGTCGCGCGCAGCCAAGGCAATCGCTTGCGGCAGCGCGCCCGCAATTCGCCGAAGCAAAAATCCGGCGAGCGGAGCATAGGCTTTCGCACGGGCAATCGTTGCGTTCAAAGCCACCTGATCCGGTGTCGCAATCGTCCCGCCGGCCCCCGGCATTTGCGCAGCTGACAGATGAGGCGTCACCGCCGGGCTAAGAGACTGGTCAGCGCCCGTCCGGGCCGCGTCCTTCGTTGCGCTCTCGGAGTTTTGCGTGAGCTCATCTGACCGCGGCGCAGCCTTCGGCTCGGTACGTACGATCGACAGGAATGGCCGGCCACCAGCAGGTCGCAATGGCTTCAGAGGTGCGGTTTCGGTTGGGCTGGCAGAAGACGTCGACGCCGCCCCGTCAGGAGATGACATGCCCTCGCGCGTCCAGGTCCGCACCGACGATACCGGCAGGCTGACCGGCACCGCGCTAAGATAGATTGGCTGTCCGTCATTGGCGTGGATGCGCTCCAGCCAGGATGCGCGCGAAAAAATGAAACCCTGTTGTCTCAGCCAATCGATCACGTCATTCCTGTGGGGCAGTCCCTGCGCGGAAATCGCCGACATCCATTCGCCCAGATCCCGGCCGGTATCGGCCTTCAAGGTCTCCAGAAACTCGCGTTCTTTGTCTTCGAAGTCCGTGCTCATGCGGGCAGACCGATCAAATCCAGCGGCGTGTTCTGGCCATGTAATCCCGGTAGGCATCGCCGAACCGTGCAGTGAGATGACGCTCCTCGGGCAGAATCGCAAGCCATGTAACGGCAATCATGAAGACCGGGACCAGAATTGCAAACCACACGTTCTTGGTCGCCTCAGCCAGACCCAGCATGATCATCGCATCGCCCAGGTATATGGGATTGCGCCGCCACGCGAACGGCCCATTGGTTACCAAGGCTTCGGATTTCTGATGCGGCATGATCGTGGTGCGGTGCCGTCTGAGGGTCATGGCAGCCCAAACAATGAGACCAAGCCCGCCAAGACCGAATGACAGCCCAACAACCCTTGCAGGCCAGTCGTCCACGCCCGGCCAGGGCAACGGCACAACCATACCAAGGACGATTGCTCCAATCAGGACACCGACCAGTAGCATGGGCGGCCAGGGCAACTTGGATGGCCGCGCCTCCGCACCATTACTGACAGCTCCGGCTCCGCGGTCTTCTTCAGTCATTCCAAATTGCCCTGTTCAAATCGGCCAAGCGGCCGGTGTGCTTACACCTGCGTCGAGACGTTAAACCACGCCTGCATCCCGGCCATCTGATGTTCAAGCATGTGACAGTGGATCATCCACTTGCCGGGGTTGTCCGCAACAAAAGCGATCTCAACGATTTCGCGCGGCTCCATCAGAACGGAATCGCGCAACCAGGAATTCGCGCTGCCGATGGATCTCTCAATGACCTGGAAATGATGCCCATGTGTGTGAATGCCATGCGGCCATGCCGTGTTGTTGACCAGTCGCAGAACAGCTGTGCGACCGCGCGCGATCTCGAACAATGGCTCATGATGCGGATCGGCAACGCCAT
>CAYGRH010000054.1:0-13545 GCA_964352165.1 uncultured Hyphomicrobiaceae bacterium
ATTGGGGGTCATAAATGCGAGCCAGCCAGCCGTCCGGTCAGGTGCCACGGCACTTTCCTGATGTGCATCGGCACCGCGAACGATCCAGGCTTGATGTCAAACGATAATGCCCGACAGCAATTGATCTCAGGTAAACCTAAGAGGGAAATAGTTATAACAACTCAACCCAAAGTATTTGCATTCGAAAAGTGCGCCGTGCGTCCAGCAGGCACCAGCGATCGGCCAGCTCCATCGCTTTGCCATCTTAGAAGCGGTGGTGAATAGCCGGCGGCAATGGCATTTCGTCCGATCACGGATATGCGTTGAGCCGGAATCCGGACAATCAGTCGTCATGGCGCCCGATGGAGCGTTTAGGCTGCTTCAAAATCGCCATTGCTAACCGGGGGCTTGCCGCGTTAGCGAACGCAGACCACGGCACTGCGGTAATCACATCCGCCGAGTTCGTGCGGCCGCGATTGCGATGTAATGGTAGGGTCACTTCAACCCCATTTTCGTGCGGCGGTGAAAACGCGAAGGAGTTTGAATCGTGAAGATCTGCATGATCGGTGCCGGCTACGTCGGCTTGGTGTCCGCGGCCTGTTTCTCGGAATTCGGCTGGACGGTCACTTGCGTCGACAAGGACGAAAACCGTCTCAATGAGATGAAGCAGGGCCGCTCGCCGATTTACGAGCCCGGACTTGACGATCTTCTCGTGCGCAACATGCAGGCCGGCCGCCTGCTGTTCTCCGACGATCTGGGCTCCGCGGTCAGCGATGCGGACATCGTCTTCCTCGCCGTCGGAACGCCGATGCGCCGCGGCGATGGTCATGCCGACCTGTCCTATGTCTATACCGCCGTCGAGGAACTGGCCCCGCACCTGACAGGCTTCACCGTCATCACGACGAAGTCGACTGTGCCGGTCGGAACGAGCCGCGAGATCGAGCGCCGCTTGCGCGCTGCCCGCCCGGATGCGGAATACGCCGTCTGCTCGAACCCCGAGTTCCTGCGCGAAGGCTCAGCCATCCAGGACTTCACCCACCCCGACCGCGTTCTTGTCGGCCTCGATGACGACCGCGCCCGCAGCGTCATGGAAGAGCTTTACCGTCCGCTGTCGCTGCGCAACGCACCCGTCATCTTCGTCGAGCGCGAATCCGCGGAGCTTGCCAAGTACGCCGCCAACGCCTTCCTCGCGCTCAAGATCAGCTTCATCAACGAAATCGCCGACCTTTGCGAAGAAGTCGGTGCCGACGTGCAGGAAGTAGCGACAGCAATCGGTAAGGACCGCCGCATCGGCGACAAGTTCCTTCACCCCGGCCCCGGCTACGGCGGCTCGTGCTTCCCCAAGGACGTCTCGGCCATCGTGCGCACGGCGCGTGAAGCGAAATCCCCGTTGTCGATCATCGAGCAGGTCCAGACGGTCAACGACGAGCGCAAGCTGGCTATGGCGCGCCGCATCGAGCGCGGCATGGGCGGTTCCGTCCGCGGCAAGACGATTGCCGTCCTCGGCGTCACGTTCAAGCCGAACACCGACGACATGCGCGATGCGCCAAGCCTTGTTATCGTTCCGATGCTGCAGGAACGCGGCGCAACCCTCAAGGTTTGTGATCCCCAGGGCCGCAAGCACGCCGAAGACATGCTGCCGGGTGTTTCCTGGTGCGAGAATGCGATCGAGGCCGTCGAAGGCGCAGATGCCATCGTGGTTCTGACGGAGTGGAACGAGTTCCGCGCCCTCAACCTGGCCGAGGCCCGCAAGTTGATGAAGTCCAACTACCTCGTGGACCTGCGCAATATCTTCTCAGGCCCTGCGGCAACGAAGGCCGGCTTCATCTATTCGAGCATCGGCCGGCCCGAACCATTCTCTGAGCCGGCCGAAGCTGAAAGCCGCAAGATCGCCTGATCAATCAGGCTCAAGAGACAAAGAAGGAGCCGGCATGGCACATCAGCCCGCGCCGGCTTTTTCATGGTTCCGCCGTTGGCAAAAACGCCCGCGCGTCAGACGACCTTGCCCGGGTTCAGAATTCCGTTGGGATCGAAAGCCGACTTGATCCGTCGCATCAGGTCGAGTTCAAGCTCACTCTTATAGGCCGTCAGCATCTCGCGCTTCATCCGGCCGATGCCATGCTCGGCGGAGATCGATCCGTTCATCTCATGCACGAGATCGTGCACCGCCTTGCTCATCTCGTCCCACATCGCGAGATAGGCCGTCCTGTCCATACCGATGGGTTGGGACAGGTTGTAATGGATGTTGCCGTCGCCGAAGTGCCCGAACGGGACAGGCCGCACACCCGGACAAAACCGCTCGACGATTGTCGCAGCGGCCTCAATGAACTTCGGAATACACGCAATCGGCACGGAGACATCGTGCTTGATGCTGCCGCCTTCATGTTTTTGCACTTCGGAGAGGTCTTCGCGGATGCGCCAGAAGGCCATGCGCTGGGCCTGCGATGCAGCCAGAGTCGCATCTGTGATGATGCCCGTCTCCAGTGCCTCACTTAAGATGGATTCAAGCCGGCGTCCCGCCTCGCCATCCGCTTGACTGCCGGAAATCTCGATCAGCACATACCAGGGCGCAGGCTCTGACAGCGGATCGCGCGCGCCTTCCACATGCCGGGTGACGAATTCAATTGCAATTCGCGGCATGAACTCGAACGCGGTCAGGCTCGTGCCGGCAGCCTTGCTGGCCATGTCAAACAACGACAGCGCGGCATCTAGATCATGAAGGGCGACAAACCCCGTTGCCATTTCCACCGGGCGCGGGAAAAGCTTCAGAACCGCAGCGGTAATGATCCCCAGCGTGCCTTCCGAGCCGATGAAGAGATCGCGCAGATCAAAGCCGGTATTGTCTTTTTTGAGCGCCCGTAGACCATCCCATATGCGCCCGTCCGCCGTCACCACTTCAAGCCCGGAGACGAGCTGGCGCGCGTTACCGTAAGCGAGCACGCCGACGCCGCCGGCATTCGTCGCAAGATTGCCCCCGATCTGGCAGGTGCCTTCAGAGCCGAGTGACAACGGAAACAGCCGGTCCCGCGCTTCCGCCGCGTCCTGCACGGCTTGAAGCGTCATGCCCGCTTCTACAGTGAGGTACGCGCCATGTGAATCGGCGTCCCGCACGCGGTTAAGCCGCGCAACCGAAACGACGATCTCATCACCCGATTCAAAAGGGATCTGCCCGCCGACCAGTCCGGTGTTGCCAGCCTGCGGGACGACTGCAACCCGGGCCTCGTTGGCAAGCTGAAGAATTTTTGCGACTTCCTCGGTCGACCCCGGCCTGAGCACCATCGGGCTCTCGCCGAAATACTTGTCGCGCCATTCGCGCAGGTAAGGTGCCTTGAGGTCGGGGTCACGCAGCGCATTGGCTGGCCCGACGATTGCCGTGAACTGATCCAGAAGATCGGGACTAGGCTTGTTCAGATGGGGATGGGACACGTCTGACTACTCAAAACGAAGCGGCAAAGCGAACGAAGCCCGGCTCGCAGGCAAAGCTACCAACCGCGCGGTTGCGCATGCTCTAGGCGACGCCGACCCTCAGCAGATCATGAACGTGGATGATGCCGACCGGCTTGCCGTCGTCTACCACGAACAGCGCGGTAATGCGCGAGGCATTGATGACTTCGAGCGCGGCTGATGCCAGCATGCCCGGCTGGATAGTCTTCGGGTTCTTCGTCATGATCTCGCTGGCCTGCCGCGCCGGCAGCTCCGTCCCCATGTGACGCCGCAAGTCGCCGTCGGTGATCACACCGGCCAGCCGTCCCTCGCCATCGATCACACCCAGACAGCCGAAACTTTTCGCCGTCATGGTGATCAGTGCGGTCGCCATCGTTTCGGAGGCTTCCACGATAGGCAGGTTATCATCGCGGTGCATGACATCGGAGACGAGCTTGAGGTTGGCCCCCAGCGATCCGCCGGGATGGAACACTTTGAAGTCGTGAGCGCTGAACCCTTTGCTTTCGAGCAGTGCAACCGCCAGACAGTCGCCGATCGCGAGCTGCTGTACAGTTGATGTGGTTGGCGCGAGGCCATGCGGGCAGGCTTCGGCAGCGGCCGGCAGCTCGAGCACGACATCTGCCGCCCGCCCGAGCGCGCTACCCGACCGGCTGGTGATTGCAATGAGTGCTACGCGGAAACGGCGGGCATAGGTGATGATGCTGGTCAGTTCGACGGATTCGCCGGACCATGAGAGCGCCAGAACGCAATCGTCCCGCGTGATCATGCCAAGATCGCCATGCGAGGCTTCGCTGGGGTGCACGAAATAGGCGGGCGTGCCGGTCGAAGCCAGAGTCGCAGCGATCTTCTGCCCGACGTGACCGCTTTTGCCCATGCCGGTGACGATGACACGGCCCCGGGTTTGTCTCACGGCTGCAACCGCGGCGGCAAACGCCGCGCCAAGTCCGTTCTCCAGCCGCTCTTTCAGCCGGTCCAGTCCGTCACGCTCAAAGGCAAGCGTCCTGAGCGCCGATGCCAGGGCATCAGCGCCGTTTGCGCCCGCCGCCAAGCCAGCATTCAATTGACCTGCATTCGAGGAGGGCTTCAACATGACTGCTCCGCTCACGATAACATGCCTCTCGCAACTCGATTGGTTATAGCGGCCGCGCGTATCGATTGCGACCCGGCGATTTCGCTGCTTTGCCGAAGGACCGAGGGGGAGACCGCTCAACAAACGGTCCCCTGCGCTTCGAAAGCTAGCTCTGCAACTTAGCCAGGGATTCGCGGTTGGGCACAGACCCGCAAACCGTCCGCACGCAAAAACCTGTAGATGAAAGCCGGCAGCAGCTTTTGTCGGACTGATTAGTATTGGGCCTGACGCCGCTTGATATTGACGATGCCGTCGCACGCATCGAGCGCTTGGCCGAGGGTATGGATCCCGTTGGCCTCGAGCAGATCGATCAGATGAACGAAAACACCTGCTGTCGCAAGCGAATCGCCAAGTGCCGTGTGCCGGGTTTCAGGCGGGATTTCGACATTGAAGCGTTCGGCGACCGCATCGAGAGTATGCGTATCGGTGTGATCGTGAACGATTGCCGACAGCAACACCGTATCGAGAACAGGATTCTCGATGCGGATGCCGGTCTGCTTTTCTTTCAATTCCAAAAATTTCATGTCGAAGGCAGCATTATGCGCGACCAGAACCGCATCGCTGGAATAGTCGCGGAAACGCGCCAGCACTTTGTCGATCTTTGGTTTGCCTGCAACCATTTCGTTCGAAATGCCATGCACCACGGTTGAGCGCTGCGGGATCGACCGTCCGGGATCGACGAGTTCGTCGAAGCTTTCGCCGGTCAGAACACGGCCGTTGAGAATACGCACGCCTGCAATCGAAACGATCTCATCCCCGTTGCTCGGTTCAAGCCCGGTCGTCTCTGTATCAAAAACCACATACGTCAGATCGCGCAGCTTGCGTTCACGCAGATCTCCGCCCGCTTCCTCAAGGTTGAGCAGACTGAAGTCGTAGAACTCCAGCCGGATAGGTGGCGCGCCACTCAGTGTGGCCTGATGCGGATGCACCGGTAGCGGCAGCGGCAGCTTGAGACACGCTCGACCGGTCTCGCACGGCTCACACCAGACCTGCGACCGGTGGTGTTCGAGGATGTCACGACCGGCGAGCCCCGCCAGTCCGCCCTGCATAGGCTCGTTCAACCAACGGTCCAGGCACAGTGCGCCGATCACTTCGCCGCTCCAGCTCACTTCGAGATAGACATGCTTTTCGCTGGGCCGCGCTTCGATGGCGAAGGCCTCCACCCCAACCTTTTCGCGGATCTTGGATATCAGCAGGTCGAGCAATTCGATCACCGTATTGCTGTCGCAGTGCAGCCAGTGCGGCTCGCCCGTCACGTCACAGGTAAACGATTGATCCTCGCGGAATCGCCGCGTCAGACAGCTAATGAGGTTGTCGGAGTAAACATCGCTCATCGGCCAGTGGCTTGTCGCAATCGCTCGGTATTCCTCCGTCAGGCGCTCCAGGCTGTGCGACGCGGCCTCAACATCGCCCAGCACGATTTGCTCGAACCGCGTGCGGTCGTCAGGCGACATCTCCCGAGATTGGCTGATGATTTCCGCAGCCGTCCGCGCGCTCGCCAACTGCCCCCGCAGTTCTTCCACCGCGTCGTTAACAAGACGATCGCCCTTGGCAAGCGCGATGAGATGATCGGTGGCGTCAGACAGCGTCAGAACGTATCCGGAAATCTCTGTTTCGGTACCCTCTTCGATGAGCAGGCTCATCTTGCCTTGCAGAATGCACCGTCCGTCCCGGGTCGACACGACAAGCGGTGCCGTCAGATGATCGCGATGAGCATGATGACGGCCCGATATCAGCCTGTTGGTCAGCCGTTCGCGGGTGTTGAGGACGGGCGTCTTGTTGATGACGTTGAATAACGAGCGACCCAGACCGATATCGCCCGAAATTTCCAAGGTCTGCAGCGCCCGCCGGTTATACAAAAGCACCTGATGTTTGCGGTTGCATAAGATCACGCCCTCGTTCAGGTCGTTGAGAATGGATTCAAGCCGCCGCTTCTGAGCACGCATCTCACTCGTTGCTTCAAGTACGACCTGATCGACTTCCCCGCGCGCTTTGGTAAGGGTATCGGCGACTTCCTGCACGCTAGGGCCGAGCAAGCCCAGATAGCGAGCCGATGACGTTTCCAGCTCATGCCCGCGGTTGCCATGAACGACTGTTTGCAACTCCCGCGAAATCGCTTGGATCGGCCTGGCGACGTTCTCATCGAACTTCATCGCGACCCAGCCGACCAGTCCCATCAGAGCAAAGCTTGCTGCACCGCCAAACAAAACCAGATGTGGAACCGCCGCCTCATCGCCGATGCGCTGCGCTGCAAACCACAACCCGATCCCGACAATTAAGGGGGTTGCCAATGCGATGAGCGCAAAAAAAGCCATTGTGCGTTTGCGAAGGTCGAGCTTTTCAATCATCTCAGAAGTCCGCGCGGCCGCTCATCTCTCCCTGTCGCAAAGACGCATTTGACTGATACGAAGAATTCATTCCCGTGCCGGAAATTGTTCCTGATCCGAGCGAAGGACGATGAACGCCACCACTCATTACCTTGGCGACTTTGGCAAGAAGATCGGCGGATGAAAACGGCTTGGTTTGAAATCCGTCAGCACCGAGTCCGAACCCTTTTTCGATTTCGATTGCGTGGCTTTTTGCGCTCACGAAAAGAATTTTTACTTCCCTCCATGCGGGATTGGCCCTGATCCGCTGACACACTTCATACCCGTTGATCTTGGGCATCGTGATGTCGAGCACAACGATGTCGGGACAGGCGATTTCCATCGCCTGGAGTGCGGCTTCGCCGTCGCGCGCACAGACCGTATGATAGCCTTCGGATCGCAGTAAGAAATCAAGCGAAAACAGCATGTTGACGTCATTGTCGACAAGCAGTGCAGATGCGCGGGTGGCCGTGGTGGAAGGGCTGCCGGTACGGGGACCAAGAGTGCCGTTTGTCATAGCTGACCATCTCCCTGGAATAGCGTTTTTTTAATCGTTATCAGCAAACACCAGCCAGGAAGACACAGATCGCGACTGCCGTCTTTGATCCAGCTCGTAATCCTATCGTTGCATCCCGGTTTCTTCTGTTTGCCGCTAATAAGGAGGCTTCCGTCTGCGCCAGGAGTAAATTTCATACGATGCTGCAGACAGAATTTGGGTTTGTCACTCTAAACGAATGGCGCGTTGCTTCTTGTTCGCACTGCGTTGATGGTGCTGGCAATCCACCGCCGGGGCGAAACCGTGACCGGACACCGGCGGACTACGACAAGAACAATCGTACGGTGAGCACTTAGGGACTGAAATAATGGGAGAACTCCAAGGCCATGGAATCTGAATCCGGCACAGCCTACTGGGCGGCCAATATTCGGCTTGTCACAGTACTTCTTGCTATCTGGGCATTCGTCTCGTTCGGGATGGGCATTCTGCTTCGCCCCATGCTGATGGACATCAAGGTCGGCGGCGTCGACCTGGGTTTCTGGATGGCACAAAACGGCTCGATCTACGTCTTCCTCATCCTGATCTTTGTCTATGCGATGATGATGAACAGCCTGGATCGTCAATATAACGTCGACGAAGAATAAGTTCTGGAGGGAACGATCCAATGGATCTGAAAACAATGACTTATATCGTTGTTGGGGCAACGTTCTTGCTCTACATCGGTATCGCAATCTGGGCGCGCGCTGGTTCGACCAGCGAATTTTATGCCGCGGGCCGCGGCGTCAACCCGATCGCCAACGGTATGGCGACCGCAGCCGACTGGATGTCGGCGGCATCGTTCATTTCGATGGCCGGCCTGATCGCCTTCCAGGGCTATCAGGGTGCCAAATTCCTCATGGGCTGGACCGGCGGTTATGTGCTGCTTGCCCTGCTTCTCGCGCCCTACCTGCGCAAGTTCGGCAAGTTTACGGTTCCCGAATTTATCGGCGACCGCTTCTACTCGCAGGCAGCGCGTCTTGTGGCGATCGTATGTCTGATCGTGATCTCGGTTACCTACGTGATCGGGCAGATGAAGGGCGTTGGCGTTGCGTTCTCTCGCTTCCTCGACCTTCCCTATGAAACCGGGCTCTTCGTTGGTATGGGCATCGTGTTCATCTACGCCGTTCTCGGCGGCATGAAGGGCATCACATATACCCAGATTGCCCAATACGTCGTTTTGATCACAGCCTACACGATCCCTGCGATCTTCATCTCGATGAACATCACTGGCAACCCGATCCCGCAGCTTGGCCTCATCGGCAATGAAACGTCATCAGGAATGCCGTTGATAGCCAAACTGAACCAGACCATCCAGGAGCTCGGATTCGGAGCCTACGACGGTCCTCCGCCAAGCCAGCTCGACATGCTGCTGTACACGATCACACTGATGATCGGTACGGCTGGTCTGCCGCACGTTATCATCCGCTTCTTCACCGTTCCTAAGGTGTCGGATGCGCGCTGGTCTGCTGGTTGGGCACTCGTCTTTATCGCTCTGCTCTACACTGTGGCTCCATCGGTCGGTGCTATGGCACGTTACAACGTGACCAACACCATCTGGCCAAATGGCGTCCAGGGCGAAGCCATTGCGGTCAGTGAGCTTCCTGACTGGTTCCAGAACTGGAAAAACACCGGTCTGTTGGCCTACGAAGACAAGAACGGCGACGGCCGGATCCAGTACTACAACGATAAATCCGCTGCCATGAAAACGATGGCTGAGGAAAAGGGCTGGAAGGGCAACGAGCTTACCAAGTTCGACCGCGACATCATGGTTCTTGCGAACCCTGAAATTGCACAACTTCCGAACTGGGTTATCGCACTCGTCGCAGCAGGCGGTCTTGCCGCCGCGTTGTCGACGGCTGCGGGACTGTTGTTGGCGATATCCTCGTCGATATCTCACGACTTGCTCAAGAGCATGTTGATGCCGAAAATCACCGAGAGCGGAGAATTGATGGCCGCTCGTATCTCGATGGCGGGTGCCATCGCGGTGGCTGGTTACTTCGGGCTTAATCCGCCCGGGTTCGCAGCACAGGTGGTGGCCTTGGCCTTCGGTCTGGCGGCATCCTCGATCTTCCCGGCGCTCATGATGGGCATCTTCTCAAAGCGCATCAACTCGCACGGGGCGATCCTTGGCATGGTGGCAGGTATCACCGTGACGCTGGCCTATATCTTTGCCTACAAGGGAATGTTCTTTATTCCCGGTACGGCATATTTCCCGGCCTCGACGCCAGAACACTGGATCATGGGCGTGTCACCTGAAGCCTTCGGCTGCATCGGTGCTCTCGTGAACTTCGCCGTTGCCTACATCGTATCGATGGCGACGGCGGCTCCGCCGCAGCACATTCAGGACATGGTCGAATCGATCCGTGTTCCTCGTGGTGCGGGTGGCGCGACCGGTCACTGATCGGTGCCATACAGGAATACTCACGGAACGAATGAATTTGTTCCGTGGGCTTTCCGGGCAAATGGCATGAACTGATCGTTCAGCCGACCCGGACGAAAAATAGATGGGCCGCGCGCAAGCGCGGTCCATTTTTTCTATGTCGGCTCGACGGGTTGCAACGCTTGTTTTGCCCGGACGCGGTATTTGCGCGACGAGCAAATGCCGCGCGAAGCACACTGGCCAGAGAGCGAACGGTTGGAACGTTGACCCAGGTCATGGCCCGAACGGTGCAAAATCAGCACTTTGATGGCGCGGTCACCCACCCTATTTGAGCGAAAGCACGCGGTCGCGACCGGGCCGGGGCTGGCCCACCAAACTCCCGAGGCCTTCCCCCTCGACAAAACAACCAGGACATCGCCATGTCGCTTTCCGAAGCAGAAATATCCGCCGTTCTGAAAGCCATCGTGCCCTTTTCCTCGCTGGAGGATTCGCAAATACTGGAGATCGCCAAGTCCGCGACGACGCTGGAAGCGGGCCGTGGCGAAACCGTTTTTGAGCTGGGCCATGCGACCGACAGTCTCTACGTCATACGCACCGGCCAGATCGAAATCCGCTCAGCCACAGGCAAAATCTTTGCACGGCTGCATGATGGCGAGTTTTTTGGAGCTCGGTCCTTCGGCGGGCGCTCTATAAATTCAACCGGTCGATCTTCCTACCGGGCGGTTGCAATTGAACCCGGCAGTTTCATCAAGTTCCCAATCGATGGGTTGTCCCAGTTCCGCCTATCCCATCCCGACATCGATGCGCTTTTTGATAACTCCTCTGGTCGCTCCTCTGCAGACGAAGAGCCGTCATCGAACGGAGCAGGCAAAGCCGCCGGTATAGATCTCATGACAATGACGGCCCGCGACCTCATGACCGCAGGGCCCGTTACGATCGAACCTTCCGCGACCGCACTTGACGCAGCCCAATTGATGCGTCGCTTCGACATCTCCTGTCTTCCCGTAACCAAAACCAGAACTCTCATCGGTATCCTCACCGACGGCGATCTGCGCGACCGCGTTCTGGCCGAAGGGCGCGACGGCTCGGTTCCCGTTGGAGACATTATGACCAGCAATCCCATTACGCTGGAAACCGATGCTTTGGCATTCGACGCACTTGTCCTGATGATGCAGCACGCGATCTCCCACCTGCCCATTGTCGAAGATGCACAGCTTGCAGGCATCCTCACCCACACCAATCTCGTGCGCGCACAATCCCGCTCGGCCGTTTACATGATTGGCGAAATTCATCGCAAGTCGGACGCAGCCGACATGGCACAGATCGTCGGCCAGATACCCGAACTTCTCGTGAGCCTTGTTGAGTCCGGTGCCAACGCCTTCAAGATCGGACGCATCATCACGTCGATCTGTGACGCCGTCACCCATCGCCTGATTGCTCTCGCTCACGACAAACTCGGCCGCGCGCCCGTACCTTACCTCTGGCTGGCTTGCGGCTCACAAGGCCGCCAGGAGCAAACGGGCGTCTCCGACCAGGACAATTGTCTGTTTCTCGACGATGCCTACAACGAGGCCGAACACGGGAGCTACTTCGAACAATTCGCCAAGTTCGTCAGCGATGGCTTGGACACGTGCGGCTACGTCTACTGCCCCGGCGAAATGATGGCCACGACGCCGAAATGGCGCCAGCCCGTGCGCGTGTGGCGCAACTATTACCGCTCCTGGATCGAGCGGCCCGATCCGATGGCGCAGATGCTGGCCAGCGTCATGTTCGATCTGCGGCCCATCAGCGGCGACACCTCGCTGTTCCTCAAAGTCCAGGCCGACACGCTCGAAAAGGCGCGCGCCAACTCGATCTTCATCGCCCATATGCTTTCCAATTCGCTGACCCATACGCCACCGCTGGGCTTGTTTGGAAATCTGGCGACCATCCGCTCCGCCGAAAACCGCAACAAGATCGACATGAAGCACTCAGGTGTCGTGCCCATCGTCGACATCGCCCGGATGTACGCCCTGATCGCAGGCATCCCCGACGTCAACACGCACAGCCGCCTTGAAGCGGGCCGCGCGGCAAGCGTACTTTCCGAACAAGGAGCGCGCGATCTTCTGGCCGCATTTGAATTCATTGCCCTGACCCGCCTGCGCCATCAGGCTCGCCAGATCAGGGCCGGCAAAAAGCCGGACAACTTCATGGCTCCCGAAGAAATTTCCCATCTGGAGCGGACGCAACTCAAAGACGCCTTCGGTGTGGTAAAGACCATCCAGTCGGCGCTTTCAAATTCCCGTCAGATCGGCGCCCGGTAGCCAATGGCGGCGCGATCGTGCGAGTGATTGCGCAGGCTGGGCAATAAGAGCGCTTTACATCACGCCGTGGCTCGGCACGGGGTGCGCGACGCAAACTGCATGGGACCAATTCAATGCTGATTAATCTCGCCGTCACGATCGCCATGGGGGCCATCGGGGCTGGCATCGTCTACTTGATCGCCCACCTGACGGGCTGGAAAAATCCCGGTAGCGCCTATCTGGTGGCTGCCGCCGCAGGCATGCTCGGGTTTGCGATCTACGACGAGTACTCCTGGTATGACCGGGCGGTTGCCGGGATGCCCACGACCCATCAGGTGGTTCGTTCCTATGGAACCAGCATTGCCTACCAGCCGTGGACCTTCGCAGTGCCGCGCATCTACAAGTTCGATGCCGTCGATATGGCCTCGGCCCGCGCGAATCCAAAAGCGCCGGATTTGCTGCTGGTCAAAGTGCTTCGCGTCACGCGCAACGTGTCGAGCCAGGCCGTCACCACGGTGGTCGAATGCCGCAAATCCCGGTTCGCCGAAATCACGCAGCAGACGACTTTCGACGATTTAGGACTTCCCTCAAATGCCGATTGGCAATCGTTAGACGACCACCCGCAGATGCTGGCCGTCGTTTGCGTGGGACGCTAGCCCTCACATTCAAATCGCATAAGCTGCGAAAAGCAATCTGCAAAGATGCGCAACGAAAAAGGCCGGCTCCCTGAGGAGACCGGCCTTCACTTGTAACGATGCAGCGCAGAACTCGCTCGAATTAAATCAGGAAGAACTGATCTCCTCAAACGAGCATCCCGGCCACATTAGGTCGTGAAGCGCTTCCACGTCACGGTAACGGGCGTACCGGTGCGCACGCGCGGGTACAAATCGATGACGTCTTCATTGTACATGCGGATGCAGCCCTTCGAGACAGCCGTCCCAATGGTCCATGGAGCATCTGTACCGTGGATGCGATAAAGGCTCGAACCCAGATACAGAGCGCGAACGCCGAGCGGGTTCAGCGGATGGCCACCTGGAACATGAACCGGCAGTTTCGGATTTTCGCGGCGCATGGAAGGCGTTGGCGTCCACGACGGGTTGACCTTCTTCTGCGAAACGAAAGTGCGGCCCGACCAGCGGCTCTGCGCGCGAGGAACAGCGATCGGGTAGGCGATGGCTTCGCCGCGGCTATGGATGAGGTATAGCTGGCGATCGCCGAAGCTGACGATGATCTGGCCAGGCTTGTAGCTTGTCGGGAATGAAATGACCGAGCGCGAGCCGCCCGACCAGAGGAATGAGAACAGGTCTTGCGCAGCAGCACCCGTGGATGCGACCGCAACAAGCGCGAAGGAGAGTGCTGCCGATAGAAGAGGGCGGCGCACGAAGCGATGGCTGGTCATCATGAAAAGTCCTGTTTAGCTGCGTCGTTGG
>CAYGRH010000055.1:0-5232 GCA_964352165.1 uncultured Hyphomicrobiaceae bacterium
CAATTGAAGGGCGGCGACCATGTCGATTTCTTTGGGCTGCCAGAAAAGCTTTGTGTCGACCTTGGTCGGCAGTATGCGGCCAACCTTGATGTCGGATGCGAATTTGAGAAAGAATGCCGACCAATAGAGCTCGGCCCTCGCCTCCGCCTTCAGGCTCGATGACAGGCCCATTGCGAAGCGGGAGAATGGCGTGGTGCGGGCGAGCACATCTATGGGGTAGTTGGCTGGATCAAGCCCGTCTGCCGCTGCATTCGTCAGGCGATCCAACAGACGCTGACGGGCTGCAGGTTCGCGCCAGAGCTGGCTGCCCTGCTCGTCGACATAGAACTTAGCCAAGGCTGCTTTGCGCTGGCGGACGGGAAGAGGAAGCGCCGCTTCGTCGGCAAGCACGGCTGCCATTGCGCCTGAAAACGTCACGGGCTCGTCGTAGGCGACAGGCTGCGCCGCAGCGGGAGCGGAATTCAAGCCTCCCGCCCATGCGAAGATCGTTATCGCACCCAGCATCGCCACTGCGCCAAGAAAGTTCGTCACAATTCGGCGTTCGTCAGGCCGTTCCAATCGATCGTCCCTTGTCAGTCCAAGCACCCACACGCGCTTGCCATTTTCACAACTACCGCAAGGCGGAAAGGCTGTTGGCGAGTTGCCACACCCACTATCCGAGATGCTTGGCGATAAACGCTTCGCGGGTCGGCATGTCGGGGATTGCATCGGCCAGAAGCTGGTAATAATGGGACCGCGACGTTGCCTTATCGGCGCTTCGTTTGGCGATAATGCGAGCCATTGGGCCAACCAGAGGCAATAAAGCTTCAGCGGAAGAAGCGATTTCTTCGGGCGAAACGGCCCCACCTGAAGGCACTGCCATACCGCCCGTTGCCCCCTGGGAGGTATCTCGGCGTAGTGTGCGTGCCACTTCCTGGCGGAATTTCTGTGCTTCTGCCGCCTCAGGAATTTCGGCGCAAAGCGTTGTCAGCAGTTCATCAGCGTCGGTCGATTCCTTAGAAGCGCGACGCACGACCAGCTTGGCGATAGGACCGATTGAGCGGGCAAGTGCCAGTTCGATGGTGCTGAGCAGGTCCGGTGTCATCCGGTCGGCCATCGTCTGGTTCATGTCGGACTGGCTCGACATTGAAGCCTGCGATGAGTCCAGCGAACCTGTATCCTTGGCCGGTACGATCTCGGTCAGGTCGAGAGGAGCGGTCTCATCGTCATCGATATTCTTGATGGCCGCGCTCAGGGTCGTTGCAAACTCATCAGCCGTCGCGAAACGGTCGCCGGGATGGCGGGCCAGTGCCTTGTCGATCACGTCCTGCATGAGCGGGGAAAGTTCAGGCCGGAGCGTGGAAAGCTGCAGCGGCGGTTCATTCAAGACCTTCTGCATCAAAGCCGGGATGCCCTGCGCCTTGAACGGCTTGGTGCCGGTGAGAAGTTGAAATAACAAGACGCCGACTGCGAACAGGTCTGAACGGGCGTCGACGGGCTGGCCGAGGAACTGTTCAGGCGACATGTAGCTCGGCGTACCGATTGCGCCGCCGTGCGCCGTAAGCCCCAGGTCGTCGATCCGCGCCACGCCGAAGTCGGTGACCTTGATGGTGGTAGCCGTCGGACACAGGATATTCGCAGGCTTCACGTCGCGGTGGATGACACCGTTTTCATGGGCGTGACCGAGGGCTGCCAGCAACTGCGTCATGATCTCGCCGACCTGATGGATCGGCATCAGGGATTTCGACTTCGTGACATTTTCCAGCGTGCCGGCTGACACATATTCCATGATGATGAAGGGCGAAGCGTCCTGTTCGACGTAGTCGAAGACCGTCACGATATTGGGGTGATGACAGCGTCCCGCCGAGCGCGCCTCGCTGGCGAAGCGTTCAAGCAGGCTTGCGCGGTCATCGACATGGGAAATGACATCTGAACGCAATGACTTGATCGCAACGGCGCGGTCGATCTGGGTGTCGTATCCCTTAAAGACGACGCCCATCGCGCCGCGGCCGATGACGGACTCGATGCGGTAGCGTCCGACCATCTCGGGCACGGCAGGCTGCGCTTCGACGACGGTCTTGTTGCTGTCGGGACCCTCTCCGGTCATGTCCGGCACCTATCGGGACGCTTTTGCGTATCGGTTGCGTCAGCCATCAAGCATCTTCATGGCGTTGTCCAAGCTACGCCGCATGCGGTTGAACGACTGGGACAGGACGGAAATTTCGTCGGAGCCGGGGTGGACGAACTCAGGCTGCGAGCTGTCGCCCATGCTGACGGCTTCAGTGATCTGGGCCATCCGGCGGACCGGCGTGATGACCATCCAGCGCAGCATCACGTTCAGGGCTGCAATCAGCGCCAGGAAGATGCCGCTCATGGCCGTGACCATCAACACGAGGTTGTTCCAGATCTGGTCCTCGACAACATCGAGCGGGACGGAAAAGATCTGCGCGCCGATCGTTTCATTAAGCTTCCAACCGAAGCCGTTCTTGTCGCCGTAAAGCGCGACCATCGAAGCCGGCGCCTTGTCGGGCGTGGAGTGGCAGCTCAGGCAGCCTTCCGATTTGATGATGAGCGGGAAAGCCACCGTGTATTGTTCGCGGCCACCTGACTGGCGCGTGGTCACGACTTCTTTTAAGGAGGGATCCTCGCGCAATTGATTGATTAGATCGCGCTCCCAATCGGTCGCCAGGTCGGATGGGTTCGTGGGATTTAGTGCCGCTTCCTTGTAGTAGAACTCCTTGTAGTGATCGCGGAAATTCGCGAACGCGGTTTGCGCGCCGAACGATGGCACGGTCTGCGGAAGGAACTGGACGGCTGACATGTCGCTGAGCAGCGGGCGGATCTCTTCGGAGGTGTAACGGCGCACCGCAAGAGCCTGAGCGCGCAACACACCGATCTGAGCGTGGAGTTGTTCGCGGGCGTTATCGAGCGAAATCTGGTAGAAGAGAAGCGATGACGCCGCCAATCCGATGAGGAAGCACAGGCCTAAAATCAGATTGAACTTGAGCCTCAGTCCCATGGACGCCCCTCCTCGGAAAGCTTACGAATTCTAAAAATTGGCGGAACTCGCCGCCTTTTTGCCTAGCATGGCATACGACGTGTTTGAATGGAGTGAAGCCAAATGCGTGAACAACTCCGCCCCATCATAAGAGCGATAGGCCCTGTTTTGAAAATTCCCGGTTCCGCAAGAAACATTAACTTTGGTTTTTTTACCTTTTGCTTTGCGCTCGTTGCCTGCCTTGCGGGTCTGCCAGCAGAAGCGATTGCCGGTGAGCGCGTTGCGCTGATCCTGGCTGCTGAAGACTACCAGAGCTTCAAGCCGTCGGCGATTGGAGTCGACAGGGCAAAGCAGCTTTCTGATGCGCTAAGTGGTCATGGGTTTGACGTAACGGTCGAGGCCAATCCCAATAATGCGCGAGCGCGTGCTGCGCTGCGCGAGTTTGCGTCGCTAGCCAATGGCGCAGACGCAGCACTCGTTTTCCTCATGGGTCACGGTGCGACCTCGGGTGGGCGGACGTTCTTTCTTCCCGCAAATGCTGAAATCCGGCGCTCGACGGACCTTCTTTCGCGCGGACTGACGGTGGACAGCGTTGCGCAGATCGTCGGCGGGGCTAAGCGCGGGGCGGTCATGTTCTTCATGACGGTTGCCGATATCTCATCGACGCTCGACGGTGTTTCGGCACGCGCGCAGGCCGGGATGCAGCCAGCCGATAACGTTACTGTCGTCTATTCGAGCTCAGACAAGGTCCCCGTTTCCAGCGTCAATAGCGTTTCGGTGCGTGCTGCCGCCGATGCCATTGAGGTGATGGCCGAAGATGCGCCGAAGCTGTCCGTGCTGATCGATGCGGCATCTGCTGGAGGCGTTGGGATCGTCTCGGGAAGTTCCGTGGACCTCGATCTGGCCAAGCCGAGTGAGCCTGATCCGGCCTTGCAAGCCGCTCAAGCCGAGGCCGCGAGCAAGGCAGCAGCAGAAAGGCAGGCTGCAGAAAATGAAGCCGCCGCTAGGGCTGCGGCTCAATCCGAGGCGCAGACGGCTGCCGAAGAAGCTGCGCGTAAGGAAGCCGAAGCACGAGCGCGAGAAGCTGAAAACCGCGCCAATGCAGCCGAACAGCGTGCGCGTGAGGCTGAGCAACGTGCGAAGGCGGAAGCCGAGCGCGCGCGCAGGGCTGCCGCGGATCGTGCCGCCGAGCGCGAACGCGCGGCGGCTGCTGATGCTGAGGCACAAGCAGCAAAGCAGGCTGCAGCCCTGGCGGAAGCAGAGGCAAATGCTATAGCGGCCAAGCAAACTGCGGAGGCCCGCGCGAGCGAAGCTGTCGAACCGTCGTCTGACAACGGCGACATCGCCTCTCTCCAGGTCGTGGAGGCGTTGCTGGGCAGGGCTCAGCGCCGGCAGATCCAAAGGGAACTCAGGCAGCTTGATCTTTATTCGGGACCGATCGATTCGATATTCGGACCGCAGACGCGCGAGGCCATCAAGCTATTCCAGAAGAACAACAGTGCGGAAGAGACCGGCTATCTCACGCCGACGCAGTTCAAGAAACTGGTGGGCGGCTAAGTCTCGGCGGTGGAGAGAGTTAGCGTGACTGATCGAGCCGTTCGATCAGCGCAGTGAGGTCGTCGCGTAGTTTCTTACTGTCAGCCTCAGGCATCGCGAACATGCGTTCGACGCTTTCGTGGGCGGCTTCCACAGGGTCGAGAAGATCGCGGCCGCGCGGCGTCAACCAGATTTCGACTTCGCGTTCATCGACCTGGCTGCGCCGTCGCGAAACCACGTCGTCGGCTTCAAGCCTCTTTAATATCGGTGTGAGCGTCCCGGTCTCCAGACGAAGTTCGCCGCCTATTTCGGACACGGTTGCTCCGTCGCGATCCGACAGCACGACAAGTACAAGGTATTGCGGGAATGTCAGGCCCAACGGCGTGAGTGCTCGTCGGTAGGCGCCCGTCACAGTGCGCGCGGCCGCATACACGGTGAAACCGAGCTTCGTGGAGACCTTCGACTGCTGCTCATTTGGTGACGAAGACAAATGCAGTGTCCTTGAGAGGATGGGGTCGTGATCGAGCTAAGGCGAAATGATTGGAAAGCCCGCCTGACTTGAGGGCATCGATTGGTAGCCAGCAGCGCTCTTTCGATATGCTCACAACACAATTGCATGATCGCCATTCGAAGTTCCAATGAACTGCGAATTTTATGAAAAATGTTCTGGATGGCGCTTCGTTTCGGCACAGTAGGCACAGTAGGCACAGTAGGCACAG